>JBFGKX010000008.1:0-31350 GCA_041576455.1 Paenisporosarcina sp.
AAGCTGAAAGCTCACGCTAGTGGGCTTTTTTTATCTGTGCTGTGTTACAATATGTGTATGAAAATTAGGAGTTGATTACATGAAAAACAATATTCAAATTGCTATTGACGGACCTGCTGCTGCAGGAAAAAGTACAATTGCAAAAGTAGTAGCTGAAGAACTTGGTTATACATATATCGATACAGGAGCTATGTATCGTGCAATTACGTATAAAGCACTTGAACAAGACATAGATTTAGAAGATGAAGCAGGATTAACCAATCTGCTTCTTGAGACGAAAATCGAGTTGCAGCCATCTATGGATGGACAACTTGTCTTTCTTGACGGAGAGAATGTTTCGAGCGCGATTCGGTCCAATGTTGTTACATCGTCCGTTTCGGCTGTTGCTGCTCATGGATCGTTACGAGATGAAATGGTGAATCGTCAACTTAAAATGGCTGAAAGCGGTGGAGTGGTAATGGATGGCCGAGATATCGGGACACATGTACTGATTCATGCAGAATTAAAAATCTTTATGTCTGCAACGGTCCAAGAACGAGCTAACCGCCGTCAGTTAGATAATGAACGACGAGGAATCGACTCCAATGTAGAACAGCTTAAAAAAGAAATTGAAGGCCGTGATAAAATGGACAGTGAACGTAAAGCTTCTCCTCTAATTCAAGCAAAAGATGCAATTTATTTAGACACAACTAAGATGACTATTCAAGAAGCAGCGAACTACATTATTCAGTTAGCGAAAGAGAGGATGAGCTAAGTGAACTTATACCAATTTGCTAAATCGTTAGTTTGGAACGCTTTAAATCCGATATATCGCTTTGATGTTAAAGGGGTAGAGCATTTTCCCAAAACAGGTGGGGTGCTTGTATGTGCGAATCACATAGATGCCTTGGATCCACCTGTAGTAGGAATCACAGCACCAAGACCTGTTCACTTTATGGCTAAAGAGGAATTGTTTAATGTACCCGTACTAAAACCATTACTACCTAAATTAAATGCGTTTCCTGTTAAACGTGGATTAAGCGACCGCGAAGCATTAAGAAAAGCACTTTCTCTTCTCAAGGGTGGAGATGTAATGGGGATATTCCCTGAAGGCACACGTAGTAAAGATGGGGAACTCGGTAAAGGCTTTTCTGGAGCTGGCTTTTTTGCTTTAAAAGGAGAAGCAGACGTTGTACCTTGTGCGATCATTGGACCTTATAAAGCCTTTAAGCGATTAAAAGTAGTCTATGGAGAACCGATTCACATGCAACCATACCGAGATCAAAAAATGTCTGCAGATGAAGTCACTTTAGTAATTATGAATCGTATTCAAGAGCTTTTAGATGAGCATAAATAATTAGATTGAAAATTTTCTTCAATAAAAAGTGCAAATTTTTGTTTTTATTAAAGAATTCGAATAAAATAAAGATTGGAACGTTGTGAAGGAGGATGCTATATGTCTGAGGAAATGAACTTGCAGGAAAACCAGGATTTTCAAGAAGGAAATCTTGTAAAAGGTACGGTTGCTCAAGTTGAAGAAAAGGCAGTTACTGTCACAATTGAAGGTGCACCGTTTGATGGGATCATCCCGATTAGTGAACTGTCAAGCTTACACATTGAAAAAGCTTCTGACGTCGTTTCAATCGGTGATCAGTTAAATTTAATGATTACAAAAGTAGAACCTGAAAATTTTGTACTGTCAAAACGTAAAGTTGATGCCGCGAAAGCTTGGGATTCATTAAAGCAAAAATTTGATAGCGGTGAAATTATCGAAGCGGAAGTAAAAGACGTTGTTAAAGGTGGGCTTGTTGTTGACCTTGGATTACGTGGATTTGTCCCCGCTTCACTAGTTGAAGATCACTTTGTTGAAACATTTGAAGATTATAAAGGAAAAGTTTTGTCCTTCAAAATTGTTGAGATGGAAAAAGATAAAAATCGTTTAATTTTATCTCATCGAGCAGTAGTGGAAGCGCAAAAAGAATTAAATAAAAAAGATGTTTTGGATCAAATCCATGCAGGAGATGAGTTAACGGGTACTGTGCAACGAATTGCTGCATTTGGTGCTTTTGTAGACTTAGGTGGAGTTGATGGGCTTGTGCATATCTCTCAATTATCTCATGAGCATGTAGAGCAAGTATCAGACGTCATTCAGGAAGGTCAACAAGTGAAAGTAAAAGTTTTATCTGTTGATCGAGATAGCGAACGGATTTCTTTATCAATTAAAGATACACTTCCTGGACCATGGGAAGGAATCGAAGATAAAGCTCCAAAAGGTTCAGTTCAAACAGGCACAGTTAAACGCCTAGTTTCGTATGGTGCTTTTGTTGAAGTATTCGCTGGGATTGAAGGACTTGTGCATATTTCTCAAATTGCACACTCTCACATTAACACGCCACACGAAGTGTTAAAAGAAGGGCAAGAAGTTCAAGTTAAAGTACTAGATGTAAATAAACAAGATAAACGACTATCTCTAAGTATTAAAGATTTACTAGAAAAAGAAGATAGTTATTCAGGCTCAGATTACGAAATGCCTGAAGAGTCAAAAGGGTTCTCAATTAGTGATGTTATTGGTGATAAATTAAAAGACTTTAAATAATGGAGCTTATATATGACTAGAGCTGAACGAAAATTAGACCATATCAAACATGCATTGTCGACAGGGCAATCAAAAGCAACATGGTTAGATAATATTCGTTTTGTACATCAAGCTCTTCCTAACAGCAGTTGGGAAAGTGTGTCATTGCACTCTCAAATTGGCGAACTTGTTTTGAGTTCGCCTTTTTTTATTAATGCAATGACTGGTGGAGGAGGAGCTAAAACGACTGAGTTAAATCGTCAATTAGCTCGTGTTTCTCGCGAAATGAATATCCCGATGGCAGTTGGATCACAAATGGCGGCTATTAAAAACGCTGAAGAAATTCATACATATACTGCGGTTCGTAGAGAAAATCCGAAAGGATTAATTTTTGCCAATTTAGGGAGTGAAGCAACTGTAGACCAAGCAAAGCGTGCAGTTGATATGCTTGAAGCGAACGCCCTACAAATCCATTTGAATGTCATTCAAGAGTTGACCATGCCTGAAGGAGATCGAAACTTTGAGGGGGCTCTTTTTAGAATCGAACAAATTGCTAATGAATTGACCGTTCCAATCATTGTAAAAGAAACTGGTTTTGGCATATCACGAGAAACAGCCATAAAATTGCAAGAGATTAATGTCGCAGCGATCGATGTAGGTGGTTTTGGGGGAACGAACTTTGCGGCGATTGAGAATCAACGTAGACAACGAAAACTTTCTTACTTTAATGATTGGGGGATTCCAACCGCAGCAAGTCTCATTGAGACCACAAGCATCAAGTCTTCACTTGAGGTGTTAGCTTCTGGCGGGATTCAAGATGCTCTTGATGTGGTGAAATGCCTCTCATTAGGTGCTTCTGCGGTAGGGTTAGCTGGTGTGATTCTAAAAACTTTAGTAGATGAAGGGGAGCAAGAAACGGTTGATTCGCTTAAGCAATTGAACGAAGACTTAATCATGTTAATGGTGGCACTTGGTGCAAAATCAATTAGTGAGTTACAACAAAAGCCCCTCATAATCTCAGGTGAGTTACATCATTATCTAACGAGTCGAGAGATTGATACTCAGATATATGCAAATAGAAGGTAACTAGTAGATGTAGTCCCTTGTCAGGTCTACATCTTTTTCTTATTTTAGAGACGTTTTCAATCGGAAATAATCAAGCTATAATCAAGCATAAAGATTTTTTGAAAATGGGTTAACTTATATGGGTATGTATAGGTAAGTAAGCGCACAATTGAATAGAATTCTATTTTCACTTATGGGTTTTTTAAAAATATTAAAAAAATTGTTGCTAATAGATTTGAATAGCAACACTACTATTTTCAAGGGGGATATGATGAGTAAAAAGCGTAAATTGATATTGTTTATTGCGACGAGTTTAGACGGGTTTATAGCAACGAAAGATGAATCTTTAGAATGGTTATACAACGTTGAGGGGGAAGGTGACAATGGGTACTCAGCGTTTTATGAGACAGTGGATACAGTTTTAATGGGCAAAAAAACATATGATTGGATCAAAAGACACGTAACTGAAGAATTTCCATATAAACATAACGATTGTTATGTTTTTACAAGGTCTTCTTATGATAATACTGATGATGTTAATTTTGTTACAGATGATATTGTGAGTTTTACAAATAACCTAAAACATCAAACAGGTGAAAATATATGGATGGTTGGTGGAGGAGAGCTGTTGCACCCTTTCTTGAAGAACAAATTAGTTGATGAAATAATAGTAACTATTGCCCCAACTATTTTAGGGAAAGGAATTCCGTTATTTAAGGGTGGAGATTACGAATTAGATCTAACATTAAAAGGAACTAGATGCTTTAATCAATTTGTAGAACTACATTATGAGGTTAAAAATTAAATATATTTGATTCACCTATGACATGTGAATGCACTTTATTATTTAAAAGTCAGAAGTCCAAAGAAGTTAAGTTTAATAGAATCGCTTTGATATAGAAATGAATTATGAATATTAAGTGTAGTGCTTATTTTTAGTAGATAGCTCGCTTTTTCTCTCACATTTCTCAATTAAGAACAAGGTTCTAATTCGTTTTTCACCTTCTCAGTTGAGCTTTCATAGCGCTTTGGGCTTTTCTTATGTATAATACTGTAGAGAAGAAGTTGGAAGGATGAATTAGATATGTCTAAACCGGTAGTAGCAATCGTCGGTCGACCGAATGTAGGTAAATCAACAATTTTTAATCGTATTGTTGGAGAACGTGTTTCAATTGTGGAAGATATCCCAGGTGTAACACGTGACCGTATTTACAGCGCGGCTGATTGGTTAACCCATGAATTTAATATTATTGACACAGGTGGAATTGAGATTGGGGACGAGCCCTTCTTAGAGCAAATTCGTCAACAAGCCGAAATTGCCATTAGAGAAGCTGATGTAATCATTTTCTTAACCAATGGTCGCGAAGGAGTTACAGCTGCAGATGAACAAGTAGCAAAAATCCTCTATAAAACTAAAAAACCTGTAGTACTTGCAATTAATAAAATCGATAATCCAGATATGCGTGGTATGATTTACGATTTCTATTCGTTAGGTTTCGGAGAACCTTTCCCGATTTCAGGTTCACATGGACTTGGACTTGGTGATTTATTAGATGAAGTAGCAAAAAACTTCCCTGAAGAAGAAGAAGAAGTATATCCAGACAATGTTATCAAGTTTTCTCTAATTGGACGACCTAATGTTGGGAAATCTTCATTAGTTAATAGTTTTTTAGGTGATGACCGTGTAATTGTCAGTGAAATTTCAGGTACAACTCGTGATGCAATTGATACTCAATATGAGTATGAAGATCAACCTTATGTCATTATTGACACCGCAGGTATGCGTAAAAAAGGAAAGGTTTATGAAACCACTGAGAAATACAGTGTGTTGCGTGCACTTCGGGCTATTGAACGTTCAGACGTTGTTTTAGTTGTTTTAAATGCTGAAGAAGGCATCCAAGAACAAGATAAAAAAATTGCTGGTTATGCGCATGAAGCAGGGAAAGCAATTATTATTGTTGTTAATAAATGGGATGCAGTTGAAAAAGATGAAAAGACCATGAACAAAATGACGAAACTTATTCGAGAGCATTTTTTATTCTTAGACTATGCACCAATTATTTTCGTTTCAGCAGCGACTAAACAACGTGTTCATTCGATTTTACCGATAGTGAATCGTGTAAGTGAGAACCATGCGATGCGTGTAACGTCTAGTGTGCTTAATGAAGTGATTGAAGATTCAGTTGCACGTAACCCGGCACCTACTGATAAGGGCAGACGTTTACGAATTTACTATGCGACTCAAGTTGCAATTAAACCGCCTACATTTGTGGTGTTCGTTAATGAACCAGAAATTATGCATTTCTCTTACGAACGTTTCCTTGAAAACCGTATTCGTGAATCTTTCGATTTCGAAGGTACACCGATCCGCTTAATTACTCGTGCTAGAACGTAAATAGTATCTTGTTGGGAGCTGTCATTATGGAAAAAGTAGTCGTTTTAGGCGCTGGGAGCTGGGGAACAGCTTTAAGTATTGTGCTTGTCGAAAATGGACATGATTGTTTGTTGTGGTCACATCGTGAAGAGCAGGCAAATGAAATAAACCAACTACACTCGAATGAAAAGTATCTTCCAGGAACAGTCCTACCAGCTACACTGTGTGCTACGTCTTCTCTAAAAGAGGCAGCAGCGCATGGGAAAATAATTGTAATGGCTGTTCCAACAAAAGGGATTCGTGATGTTTGTAGCGATATTAAAGAATGGATCAAAGAACCTGTTTTATTTGTACATGTATCCAAAGGAATCGAACCTGATTCGTTAAAACGGATATCTGAGGTAATGCGTGAGGAATTACCCGCTGAACTAATCGAAGAGATTGTCGTTTTATCAGGCCCAAGTCATGCTGAAGAAGTGGTCTTAAAACACCCTACAACGGTGACTGTTGCTTGTGAAGATATACAATACGCTGAGAAAGTTCAAGATTTATTCATGCGCGGTAATTTTCGAGTGTATCGCAACTCAGATGTTATTGGGGTCGAAATTGGTGGAGCATTGAAAAATATTATCGCTTTAGCGGCTGGCATAAGTGATGGCCTGGGCTATGGGGATAACGCGAAAGCGGCTCTGATTACGAGGGGATTAGCTGAAATAGCTCGACTTGGTACTAAGATGGGGGCAGACCCATTAACCTTTTCAGGACTAACTGGAATTGGTGATTTGATTGTTACGTGTACAAGTGTCCACTCCAGAAACTGGCGAGCTGGAAACTTACTAGGCAAAGGCATGCAATTAGAAGAAGTACTTGAACAAATGGGAATGGTTGTAGAAGGCGTTCGAACGACAAAGGCTGCTTATCAACTATCTAAATTCCATGAAGTACCAATGCCAATCACAAACGCATTACATGCTGTTCTATTTGAACATGTTGATCCTAAGGTAGCTGTTGATCAATTAATGGAACGTGTCAAGAAACATGAAATAGAAGATTTATTTGAGTATCAATAATTCTTCATAAAACAAGGGGTTGCAGGTCTGCACCTCTTGTTTTTTCATGCTATACTTATTTGTTGAAAGACAGTGAAGGGTGGTTAAATTGATGTCATCGTTAGATAAAATGTGGATTTCTTTTGCTTCAATGGGTTTTATGATGATTTCTATGGGACTAATTTATATAAGTCGTCACAAAATTAACAATCGTCTAATAAAGTTTATGTTTGCACTAGTCGCATATGTACTTTTAATAAGTGGATTTTTAAGTATGGTTTATATTGTATTTAGTGGTCCTACTGGAAGTTCTTGAGGTGATCCTATGAAGAAAGTTGCTTTGTTACTTTTATTAATTATTAGCTTATTTGTGTTGTCTGGATGTATGTATCCTGCCTCTGAACGGGTTGAATCACAAAGACCTCATGCAGACCAATTAGCATCTGTACAAACGGCTGTAGAACAATATCAAGAGGCCACAGGTGGTTTATTACCAATAAAGACAAGAGATCAGGACGTTGACCAATACATTAAATATCCAATTGAATTTCCAAAAATTGTTCCTAGATATTTAAGTGAAACTCCACCGAATGCATTTGAGACGGGTGGTTTATTTCAATACGTCATTATGGATGTTGAGGAAAATCCTACAGTTAAATTAGTAGACTTAAGATCTGCTGAAAAAATAAGAGAACTTTCGATGAAACTTGGGATAAATGGGTATGGTCCAATTGCTGGTCAAGTTGCAGAAAATGTGTACAAACTAGATTATCAAATTATGGGTTATAAAAATGAGCAAACAGTACCAAGTCCATATTCAGATGTCAACCTGCCATTGATTGTTACAGGTGACGGAACTATCTATATTGATTACTCAATAGAGTTAAATCGTATACTTCAAGAAGATAAACCGAATATTAAAATTGGCGAAGATATTCGTTACCTTTTAGTTGAAAAATACCCAGTCGTTCCGGCATATTCACTTCCGTACACGGTAAACGAAAAGAATGAACCGGAATTTTTATTAAAGAAATAAAGACAAACGTTTCGTGCATATGCATGAAACGTTTTTTTTGTGCATACGATAAAGTGCGTAGGAAAGGGGGCAACGATATGGCTGAAGAGCTTTATCAGCAAATAGCCGAACGGACAAATGGTGATGTATATATTGGTGTAGTTGGACCGGTAAGAGTCGGGAAATCGACGTTTGTAAAACGAGTAATGGAAAGTTTAGTAATACCGAATATGACAGATGAAGTAGAAAGACTACGAGCTCAAGATGAATTACCTCAAAGTTCTCCAGGGGCAGTCATTATGACGGCTGAGCCTAAATTTGTACCAGCACATGGTACTAGCATTCAAGTAGGAGAGGATGCATTCCGTTTTAATATTCGTCTAGCGGATTGTGTAGGTTACATTGTCGAGGGTGCTAAAGGACATGAAGATGAAAATGGACCTAAATTTGTCCATACACCTTGGCATCGCGAACCAATTCCGTTCCAAGAAGCTGCAAGAATTGGGACAGACAAAGTGATTCGAGATCATTCAACCATTGGAATTGTTATGACAACAGATGGTTCAGTTAATGACATCTTAAGAAGTGCTGTTGAACAAGTAGAAGAAGATATTGTGGGTCAATTAAAAGAAATTGGTAAACCTTTTGTCATTTTACTCAATAGTAAGTATCCAGCACATGAACGCACATGTGCATTGCGAGACGAATTAAGGGAGAAATACGATGTACCAGTAATCGCAGCGGCAGTTGATCAAATGACAGTACAAGAAATTCAATACGTATTGAAAGAAGCTCTATATGAGTTTCCAGTGACAAAATTTGAACTGTTAAAACCTGAGTGGATGGATGTATTAGAGATTGATCATCCATTAAATGAATCTCTTCAAAATTCATTAGATTCATGGTCTCAGCAAGTTGCTAAAATTCGAGATGTCAAAGATTTAGCTACGTTTTTAGCGCAAGAACCCTATGTAGAACATGCAGAAGTGATTGAAGTGAACGCTGGCAAAGGAAAAGCCTCGATTCAAGTTGATTTAAAGGATGAAGTATTTCAATCCGTTTGTCAGGACTGGTTGGAAAATCCAATTACGACTAAAAAGGAATGGCTCATGTATGTAAAAGAAGCTGCCCATGCTAAAAAGTCGTATATGCGATTCCATGAAGCAATTGAATTAGCTAAAGAAAGTGGTTATGGTGTTGCCTTACCGGTGATGCAAGAATTTACGCCTTCAGCTCCAGAGCAAATCAATGAAAATAAATTCTTTGGCGTGCGAATGAAAGCGAAAGCACCATCTTTCCATATTATTCGTGTAGACATGGATGCAGAGTTCTCACCATTAATCGGTTCTGAATTCCATAGTCAACAACTGTTAAAAGAGTTAAAAGACGCCTATCATCATGACCGTGAAGCGTTGTGGCAAACTTCTTTATTTGGCACTCCCCTTCATGAAATGTTAAAAGAAAGTATGCGTTTTAAGACAGAAGCAGTTTCATCTCATGCTAAAAAACGCATGAGAGAAACCATTGAAAGAATGGTAAACGATGGAGATCGCGGCATGGTTACCTTTATTCTATAACGCTTTTGATCTAAATTTATAATGCCTTTATTGTGTAAATAAGTATTGACAAAGAACAGGACTTCGCGTACTTCGATGCGAAAAGTCCTGTTCTTTTACGTAGTTTTGTGTTTTTCTGCATGAAGTTGGAAATTGTCTTAGAAATATTGTTGCGTAGCCTTTTTGCTTGTGATACTCTTTTTACAGGATTGAGGTTCCATCCCCTTTGAGAGGAGGTGAATGGTGTGAATAAAACAGAATTAGTGAACTCTGTAGCTGAAGCTACGGATCTTTCGAAAAAAGATGCTTCTAAAGCAGTTGATGCTGTATTTGAAACAATTCAAGATGCTCTTGCTAAGGGTGAAAAAATCCAACTTATTGGTTTTGGTAACTTTGAAGTTCGTGAACGTGCAGCTCGTAAGGGTCGTAACCCACAAACAGGTAAAGAAATCGAAATCGCTGCAAGCAAAGTGCCTGCTTTTAAACCAGGTAAAGCACTTAAAGACGCAGTCAAATAAGACGCGTCACCATGTACATAAGAACGGCTTTTGTGATTTTCACAAAAGTCGTTCTTTTTTTCGAAAGAATATAGACGAATGAAAGGTTTTTGCGTAACATTTGGTGGTATGCTTAACTGACATAGAAAAAGCTTGTGCACTCTTCAATAAGATGAGCGTAGGAAAGAATGTAATTTGTGATCACAACTACAGGTGAAAGGTAAAGAGGATTCAAGACAATCCAATGAAGTTGTGTTTATTTTTAGGAGGAGACCATGATGACATTAGTAAATTTACAAAAAATAGAGGAAGCCGTAAAAATGATTTTAGAAGCGGTAGGTGAAAATCCTGAGAGAGAAGGATTGATTGATACCCCTAAACGTGTCGCGAAAATGTACGCTGAAATGTTTTCGGGATTACATGAAGATCCTAAGGAATATTTTAAAACGGTTTTTCATGAAGATCACGAAGAATTGGTGTTAGTCAAAGACATTCCGTTTCATTCTATGTGTGAACATCACTTAGTTCCTTTTTATGGGAAAGCACACATTGCATATATTCCGAGAGATGGCGTAGTTACTGGGTTAAGTAAACTAGCTCGAGCTGTCGAAACGACGGCTAGACGTCCACAGTTACAAGAAAGAATAACCTCTACAATTGCAGATTCAATTATGGAAATGTTAAATCCATATGGTGTATATGTAGTCATAGAAGCTGAACATATGTGTATGACCATGCGCGGAATTAAAAAACCAGGCGCTAAGACGGTCACGGCTGTTGCGAGAGGGATTTATGAACAAGACGACATTAAGCGCAGCGAGATCTTGGCTTTTATACAAATGGACTAAGCAAATCAATTTAGCATTTAAGGATATGCTAAAATAATTAGACAATACTGTTCGTGAAGGAGGAAGGTATGATGGCACAAACTGAATACATCGTGATTCGGGCAGAAGAAGATGGAGTTCATGTGATTGGACTAACAAGAGGGACGGATACAAAATTTCATCACTCTGAAAAATTAGACCGAGGCGAAGTAATGGTTGCTCAATTTACAGAACACACGTCAGCGATGAAAATACGTGGCAAAGCTGAGATCAAAACAATCCATGGCACAATTTATAGTGAAACGAAAAAATAAGGACAGACTGCGTGAATCACTGGCATCGCTGTGCTATAATGACAAAAAACGACACTGTCTATAAAAGCGAAATGGAGCACGTACGATGAACGAACAACTCATTTATGAAACAATCGAACAATTAAAGTCGAAAATATTGATGAATGTCCGTCATCGGACCCTTCGTATTCATGCGGGAAATCCAAGTCTACGCGAAGACCGTTTGTTTTTTTTGATGTTGCCATTTTTAAATGGTAATGAGTGGGACTATGACCATGAACAATCTGCGATTGCAGTTGCGTTCATTTACAGTGCTTTAGCTGCTCATGATCAAATAAAAGAAGTTAATGCAACTTCTAAAAGCCAACAATTAACTGTACTTGCAGGAGATTATTATAGCGGTCTATACTATCAACTTTTAGCAAAGCAATCCAATATTGAATTAATTCGAGTATTATCGAGTGGTATTAAACATATCAGCGAGAAAAAAACTTCAGTTTACGATGATGTTAAACAATCGTTTGAAGCGTGGATAAAAACGCTCCAAACAATAGAGAGTTTATCCATCGAGCAATTTTATACACATTACGACTTTAAAAAGTATGTGCCATTTGTTCGACGTGGATTACTTATTCAACGCATTACAGATGAGCTAGAACTAGTCCGACAAGGAAAAGAATCGCGTTTTCAAGAATCTTTAACCGAAAGCGAACGTGAATTTGATTTTCCACAACCTTGGCTTGTACTTTTAAATCAAGAATTGGCAAAACAAAAAGCAAAAATGGTGGAAGAAATTTCACAATCTAAACTACTCAATCATTCCGTTCAACAATTTCTATTTGATTTGTATGAACTCAGAATGATTGAGCAAGTGTCAGTCTTGAGAGAAAGGTGACATCAGCATGACGAAAACAAAAGAACAACGTGTGCATGAAGTTTTTGAGAAAATTTCAAGCAACTACGATAAAATGAACTCAGTTATTAGTTTTCAACAACATAAGAAATGGCGCGAAGATACAATGTCTCGAATGAATGTTCAAGCCGGAAGCACAACGCTAGATGTTTGTTGTGGAACAGCGGATTGGACGATTTCAATGGGGGAAGCAGTAGGACCTCAAGGGAAAGCAATAGGGCTAGATTTTAGTCAGAATATGCTAAATGTGGGGGAAGAAAAAGTAAAACCTTATCCTCAAATTGAATTAATACATGGCAATGCGATGGAATTACCTTACCCAGACGCTACTTTTGACTATGTTACAATTGGGTTTGGCTTGCGAAATGTTCCTGATTACATGCAAGTATTAAAAGAAATTTTCCGAGTACTTAAACCGGGAGGCATGTTTGTATGCTTAGAGACATCACAGTCTGAACTCCCAGTATTTAAACAATTGTTTCGCTTTTACTTTAAATATATCATGCCGATAATTGGTAAGTTTTTCGCGAAAAGTTATCAAGAATATTCTTGGTTACAAGAATCGGCGAAAGATTTTCCTGGAATGAAAGCTTTGAAAAAGATGTTAGAACAAGCTGGGTTTGTTCGAGTTGAATACAAACCTTATAGCGGTGGAGCTGCTGCACGACATATTGGCTATAAAAAAGTTTAGTTATTGGGAGAAGGTTAGTTGTTTTGGAAAAGATGAAGTTGAAGATGCTCTATTCTGACATGCGGTCAGATTTAGATCTCATCGAACAAGAATTAGAAATAGCGGTGAATTCGTCTTCAGATTTACTCAATGAAGCTTCTCTTCATTTATTACATGCGGGCGGAAAGCGAATTCGCCCGATTTTTGTTTTGTTAGCAGCTAAATTTGGCAATTATCAAATCGATCAAATGAAGCAAATCGCTGTGCCTTTAGAGTTGATTCATATGGCCTCTTTAGTTCACGATGATGTAATTGACGATTCAGAAATGAGACGTGGGCAGTTAACGGTAAAAGCGCAATGGAATAATCGCGTAGCCATGTATACAGGAGATTTTATATTCGCACGAGCACTAGAATACATAACAGACATTCAACAACCACAAGCTCATCGTATTCTTTCGTATACAATGGTTGAAATTTGTGTTGGTGAAATTATTCAAATAGAAGATAAATTTAAATTGGATCAACGATTACAAGATTATTTTAGACGCATAAAAAGAAAGACTGCACTTTTAATTTCATCAAGTTGTCAATTAGGTGCAATTGTGGCTGGTGTAGATGCAAAAACGACGAATCATCTAAAATGGTTTGGCTATTATGTAGGCATGTCTTTCCAAATTATTGACGATATTTTAGATATTACATCTACAGACAAAGAATTAGGTAAACCAGCAGGCTCTGATTTAATCCAAGGGAATATTACGTTACCAATTCTCTTTTTAAAAGATTCGCCAGAGTTTAGACCGGCATTTGAACATGCATTATCAGGCAATATGACTGAGCTGGAGCGACTAGCACTAGTCAAAAGAATTCGAGAATCAGACGCGATTGATAAAGCAAAAGCATTGAGTAACAAGTATTTGCAAAAAGCATTGAAAGAAATCGATGCACTTCCATCGTCTCCCGCAAAAAAATCATTGCGCGATATCGCACTATATATGGGGAAACGTAAATTTTAATGTGTTGTACAAACGATGAGACAATGGTAATATTTTTACGGTGGATAAAGTACCCATTAATTTGGGGGATAATTCTCTAAGATTTAATTAAAGGAGTGTTTATTATGGAAAGAACGTTTTTAATGGTAAAACCAGATGGCGTACAACGTAACTTGATCGGCGAAATCGTAGGTCGTTTCGAAAAGAAGGGCTTCCAATTAGTTGGATCTAAATTAATGCAGATTACACCAGAACTTGCAGCTGAACATTACGGTGAGCACAAAGAGCGTCCGTTCTTCGGCGAATTGGTAGACTTCATTACTTCTGGACCAGTTTTCGCAATGGTTTGGGAAGGTGAAAATGTCATTTCAGTTGGTCGTTTAATGACTGGAGCTACAAACCCTAAAGAATCTGCACCAGGTACAATTCGTGGAGATTTCGCAGTTACAGTTGGAAAGAACATTATTCACGGTTCTGATTCATCTGAAAGCGCTGTTCGTGAAATTGGTTTGTTCTTCAAAGAAGAAGAACTTGTTTCTTACACGAAAGATGCTAACAACTGGATTAACTAATAAGCTAAACAGTCAAATGTTTTCATTTGGCTGTTTTTTATTTCTGACAGTTAATTTTTAGGATATAATAATCTTATACATAGCACATCCAATAATCTCTTGAAACTGGTCAAACTTAAGATTTACAATAGTTTTAATTATCATCAAGTTAATTAAAGCTTAAGGGAATTTCTTCTATTAAATTAACTGAAATTTCAAACATAATATAAAGCAAAACTTCATTTGATTAATAATGCCATTATGTATATCATATTTGAGACAATAACATTTCTACTGAATATTTTGATTTTATGCTTAGTTTGGTAATATTCTCAAAATAATCTAGTGGGGTTTAGACTAAATCAGTTCTTAAAATGAACGGTGTAAATGAAAATAGTTTATGTTATAGTGTTATTTAAAATACTTTAGCGAGTTGAAGGGGGAAAGTGTTATGCGTTATTTAACAGCTGGAGAATCTCACGGTCCGCAATTGACCGCCATAATAGAGGGATTACCTGCACAATTAAACATTACAGATGAAATGATCAATAAAGATTTAAAGAGAAGACAGGGAGGCCATGGGCGAGGACGCCGCATGCAGATCGAGACGGATACAGTAGATATCACTTCTGGTGTAAGACATGGAAAAACATTGGGCTCACCCGTTGCATTGGTAGTAACAAATGATGATTGGAAACATTGGACACACGTGATGGGAATCGCCCCTTTAGAAGAGGGCTTGAACCCAGATGACATAAAACGTCAAATAACGCGTCCGCGCCCTGGACATGCAGATTTAGTAGGTGGGATGAAATATGGCCATAAAGACTTACGAAACGTCTTAGAGCGTTCTTCTGCTAGAGAAACAACCGTTCGAGTAGCAGTTGGAGCAGTAGCGAAGCAATTATTGTCTGAATTAGGCATCAGTATTGTCTCACATGTAACTGAAATTGGTGGAATTAAAGCAGATTCAACAAAACTAGAAGGCTTATCTGTTTCACAAATTCGTGAAATTATAGAAGAAGATCCAGTTTACTGTGTTGATCAAGAAGCTTCCAAAAAAATGGTTTCTGCCATTGATGAGGCGAAAGAGAATGGCGATTCTATTGGTGGAGTAGTTGAAGTGATTGTGGAAGGCTTACCAGCGGGAATTGGAAGCTATGTTCACTATGATCGTAAACTAGATGCGAAATTAGCAATGGCAGTTATGAGCATAAATGCATTTAAAGGTGTTGAAATTGGGTTAGGGTTCGAAATGGCAAGAAAGCCTGGAAGTCTCGTGCATGATGAAATAGTATGGGATGAGCAAGAAGGGTATACTCGCACAACGAATCGTTTAGGGGGCTTAGAAGGCGGCATGACGACTGGAATGCCACTAATCGTCCGTGGTGTCATGAAACCTATACCAACCTTGTACAAACCTTTACAAAGTGTAGATATTTCCACAAAAGAACCATTTAAAGCTAGCATTGAGCGTTCTGATAGTTGTGCAGTTCCTGCAGCATCGGTTGTTGCAGAACATGTGGTAGCCTGGGAAATTGCTAACGCTATTTTAGAACAGTTCCATAGCGATCAAATGCCTCAATTAATCAATTCAATAAATCAGCATCGCGCATATACTAAGGAGTTCTAAACCATGCATACCATTTCAATCGATACCAAATATAAGAAATATGAAGTTTTTGTGGGTGCTCACATTTTCAAGTCCGCATTGTCTCATTATCAAGGGCCACTACAAAAAGCAGACCATGTGGTGATATTTGTCGACGAAGTGGTAGCTAAATTACATCTACCTAAATTGATTGAACCACTTCAATTAATCTTAAAATCACCAGTGCACGTTATGGAATTACCTGCTGGCGAGACGAGTAAATCAGTCGAGACTTTTATGGCATGTCATTCATTTTTACTTGAAAAAGGATGTACGAGAAAATCAATTGTTTTTGCTCTCGGTGGTGGCGCATGTGGCGATGTAGTTGGATTTGTCGCTTCTACATTTATGAGAGGTGTCCCTTTTTATCAATGTCCGACGACCATTCTGTCCCATGATAGTGCTGTAGGTGGAAAAACAGCCATCAATCATCCACAAGGGAAAAATATGATTGGTTCTTTTTATCAGCCAGAAGCTGTGATCTTTGATGTTACAACTTTACATACACTGCCTCCCCAAGAAATCTTATCTGGCATGGCAGAAGTAATTAAACACGCGCTCATATCTGATCAACGATGGATGGAAGAATTATTTGCTTTCCAGTCGTTTATAGAAATTTCTTCTGAGGAATACCTATCATTTTTGGTGAAGGGTATTCAAGTAAAAGCTTCCATTGTGGAAGAGGATGAGTTTGAACAATCTGTTCGAAAGTTTTTAAATTTAGGTCATACATATGGACATGCAATAGAAGCTGCCACAGGATATGGTAAAATAACCCACGGTGAATCTGTAGCAATTGGATTGGTCGTTTCACTCCTTTTAAGTGAAAGGGTTTCAACACTGAAGGAAGGATCAGCTAGACAATTGTTTGAGACTTTACTAAAATTCGGTTATTCGTTTGACCCTGTTTTACAACATGAAGTAGAAACCCTCATTTCGTATATGAAAAGAGATAAAAAGGCTTCTTTTGGTGAGATTCATTTTGTTCTTTTGAAAAAAATAGGGAAACCTTGTATGAAAATTGTTCAAATGGAAGATGTAATTTGGGCACATCAACGATTAGAAAAATGGAGTAAGGAGATACAACTATGATACGAGGCATACGTGGAGCCACTACAGTTCTTGAAGATTCAGCTACTCACATATTATTCGAAACTGAAAAACTTATTTTAACAATGGCTGAACAGAATGAAATTAAGCCAGATGATGTAGCATCAGTCGTTATTTCGACTACTTCAGATGTTGCTTCTGCTTTTCCTGCTAAGGCTGTTAGAAGTATGCCAGATTGGACCTATGTTCCAGTTATGTGTACGCATGAAATGAATGTACCAGGAGCAATTACTAAGTGTATTCGGATTCTGATGCACGTAAATACGGAAAAAGCACAGCGTGAAATTCAACACGTATTTTTAAATGAAGCGATGAAACTTCGACCAGATTTAGCATTGAACCAAAAGTGAGAAAGTAGAGGGAATTGACGATGAAATGGAAAAATCAATTAACAGGCATGAAACCATACCAACCCGGCCGTTCTATCGATGAAGTGAAAAAGTTGTTTGGTTTAAAAGAAATTGTAAAGCTAGCTTCTAACGAAAATCCCTTCGGATGTTCGCCAAAAGTCAGTGAATTTTTGACGAATCAAACGGTGAATCATGCGATTTATCCTGATGGATACGCAAGTGGCCTTCGTCAAACGTTAGCAACTAAATTAGGGGTGGGTGAGAATCAACTGTTATTTGGAAATGGCTCCGATGAAATTATCATGATGATTTCTAGGGCATTACTTCAACCTGGAGTCAATTCCATAATGGCAAAACCCACTTTTCCACAATATCGTCATAATGCGATTATAGAAGGGGCAGAAATTCGTGAAATTCAATTGTTGAATGGCGCACATGATTTAAAGGAAATGGTACGTCACATTGATGACCAAACTGCGGTTATTTGGTTGTGTTCTCCAAATAACCCAACCGGACTTTTAATTGACCAACCATCTTTAATCGAATTCATTCAAAAGGTTCCTAAGGAAGTTCTCATTGTTTTAGATGAAGCCTATTTCGAATACATAACAGATTCTACATATATTAACTCTGTTGATTTGATAAAGGATCATGAAAATCTTATTGTATTACGTACTTTCTCAAAAGCATATGGTCTTGCTAGTTTCCGTATAGGTTATGCGATAGCACAAAAAGAATTAATTTCGCGATTAGATCCGGTTCGTGAACCTTTTAATAATACAGTTATGAGCCAAGGTGTGGCACTTGCTGCGTTGGCAGACGAAGCTTTTATTAATCAATGTCGTCTGAAGAACGAATCAGGCAAAAAACAGTTTGAACAATTTGCCCTTCAACATAATTTGCATATCTTCCCATCACAAGGGAACTTTGTGCTTATGGAAGTGAAAGCTGACTCTGATTTAGTTTTTGAAGCCTTAATGAAAAAAGGTTTTATTATTCGCAGTGGAAATGCACTCGGTACACCTGGCTATATCCGCGTGACAATTGGGACAACTCTTCAAAATGAAAAGTTCTTGCAAAAGTTATCAGAAGTTCTGAAAGAAGCAGAGGTTCTTGCATGACAACTCATGTATTAGTAGTAGGTCTAGGGTTAATTGGTGGTTCACTTGCTTTGGCAATTCAAAAAAACCCTGAAATTAAAATCATTGGATTTGACGCTGATCTTCATACTGTTAGAAAAGCAAAAAAATTAGGGGTTATCCATGAAATGGCGTTTAACATCAGTGAATCTGCCAAAATGGCTGATATTATTATTTTTGCTACGCCCGTAAACGCTACGGTTCAATTAATGAATGAATTACAAAATTGGCAGCTCAAACACAATGTAATCTTATCAGACACCGGCAGTACGAAAAAAATAATCATGGAAAAAGCAAAATCGCTGCAACAACTAGGTCTTACGTTTATCGGAGGGCATCCAATGGCAGGTTCACATAAAAGTGGTGTGGAAGCTGCCAAAGCGCATTTGTTTGAAAATGCTTATTATATGTTGACTCCATTAGAGGATGAAGATGAAGAGCAAGTTCAAAGGTTAGAAACGATATTACAACCGACTAGAGGGAAAATTCTTCGTGTCTCTGCTCATGAACACGATCATATGACTGCAGTTGTCAGTCACTTTCCACATCTAGTTGCCGCTTCTCTTGTGCATCAACTTTCTAGTGAAAACGAAAAGCATCCGTTTACTAGACAACTGGCTGCAGGGGGATTTAGAGATATCACGAGAATTGCTTCTTCGAACCCTATTATGTGGAGAGACATTACCGTTCAAAACCGGCACGAGTTAGTCAGTCAGTTAGACAAGTGGCAAGTTGAAATGGAAAATGTTAAGACGTTGCTTCTAGAAGCAGAACCTACAACGATTGAACATTACTTTTCTAGGGCTAAATATGTAAGAGATGAATTGCCAATTACTTCTCAAGGGGCAATGTACTCTGTGTACGATTTGTATGTAGATGTTCCTGACTATCCGGGGGTTATTTCTGAAGTTACAGGACTGCTAGCAAAACATTTAATTAGTATCACAAATTTACGCATCGTGGAAACGCGTGAAGATGTATTTGGAATTTTAGTGATTAGTTTTCAAACGATTGAAGATCGCGCACGTGCAGTTAGTAGCATAGAGCAAGAGACTAACTATGAAACGTATATTTCATAATAAAGGTGTGAGTGTATTGAAAGATTCCATTATGTTGCAAGTTAATCAATCTCCCCTTCGAGGAACAATTCGTGTACCTGGAGATAAGTCAATTTCACATCGTTCGATTATGTTTGGGGCGATGGCAAAAGGGCTTACCACAGTTGAAGGTTTCTTACTGGGAGACGATTGTTTAAGTACGATTTCATGTTTTCAAAAACTAGGTGTAGATATTCAAGTTACGGACACTAGTGTAACCATCCAAAGTAGTGGGATTGAAGAATGGAAGGAACCAATTGAAATATTAGATACAGGTAACTCTGGGACTACAACTAGGTTAATGCTCGGAATTTTGGCTAGCTCTAATGTACATAGTGTGCTTATTGGAGATGAATCGATCGCGAAAAGACCAATGAAACGTGTGATTTCTCCATTAAGAGATATGGGTGCTAAAATTTCAGGACGTGAGGGTGGTCAATTTACGCCGCTTGCTGTACAAGGAACTGAATTAACAGCAATTGACTATACAATGCCGGTAGCGAGCGCGCAGGTCAAGTCAGCGATTTTACTGGCTGGTCTTAGAGCTCAAGGAGTTACTGTAGTTCGTGAGGCGGAAGTATCTCGAGATCATACGGAGCGCATGTTACGGCAGTTTGGGGCTGAAATTACGACGCAAGATGGCGTCATTCATCTTCAGGGTGGTCAAAATCTTACAGGTACTCACGTTGAAGTTCCTGGCGATATTTCTTCAGCAGCTTTCTTTTTAGTGGCGGGAGCCATTGGAAAAGAAAGTAATATCCGTTTGGAACATGTAGGATTAAATCCTACGCGTACAGGAATTTTAGATGTTCTACTGCAGATGGGCGCACAAATCGAAATCGAGTCAGACGTCTCGTCGAGTGAAGAACCCATTGGCACAGTCACCGTAAAGTCATCAAAACTGAATGGTATTGAAATAGGGGGAGAGTTAATCCCAAGATTAATTGATGAAATCCCTATCATTGCGTTGCTTGCCACTCAAGCTGAAGGCACGACCGTGATTAAAAATGCAGAAGAACTAAAAGTAAAAGAAACAGACCGCATTCAAGCAGTTGTTCACGAATTGAAGAAGCTAGGCGCTGATATTGAAGCGACGGACGATGGAATGATTATTAACGGTCCGGTTACTTTAACTGGAGGCCAATTAGAATCGTATGGTGATCACCGTATCGGCATGATGGGGGCAATCGCATCTGTCATTTCGACAGGTTCAATCGAAATTAAACACGCTTCGTGTATTTCCGTATCGTATCCAGACTTCTTTGAACACTTGCGAAATGTGTCATCTTCTGAAACTCTCCAGTAGTCGGGGAGTTTTTTCTTGTGAATGGGATAGTCGTGTTGTAGCATATGGTATGAATAGAGAGAGAACGGGTGATAAAGATGGAAATTAGTCAACAATTTATAGAAGCAATCGAAGCAGGAGATTTACAAGCAGTTCAGGCTTTACTTGAAACTTTACAACTTTCAAGTGAACCAGATACACAATACGAGATCGCAAATATGCTCGTGCAAGCGGGTTATTTAAAAGAAGGTGAGCAAGTTCTAGAGCACCTTCAGTTTTTATTTCCTGAAGAAGCACAACTAAAAATTGACCGTGCACAAGTGCTAATGGAAATTGACGAAGAAGATGAAGCATTGCTACTGCTAACAAGTATTGAAGAGCATGCTGAAGAATACCCTCAAGCGTTACTCAGCTTAGCGGATTATTATCAAATGCAAGGATTTTATGAATCAGCTGAACAAAAAATTAATCAAGCCCTCGCTCTATTGCCAAATGAGCCTTTATTAATTTTTGCAAAAGCCGAATTGTTGCTTGAAACAGGAAAATATTTAGAGGCAGTACGATTATATGAAAACTTAAAAGAGCAAACTGATGAAATAGGCGGAACCCGTTTATCAGAAAGATTAGCAGAAGTATATAGTGCCGGTGCTGCTTATGAAGATGCCATTCCTTTTTACGAAGAATCCCTTTCTTTCCATGTCACACCGGATTTGCTGTTTGGTCTTGCTTATGCTGCTTTTCAAGCAGGGGAGTATGACCTTGCTGTACTCAAACTAAATGAAGTGAAAACTTTAGATCCTGATTATTTCTCTGCACATTTATTACTTTCTCAAGCGTATAGTATGTTAGAGGATCATGATCACGCATACAAAGCGATTTTAGATGGGTTGAGTAGGGACGAATATGATAAAGAACTGTACTTATTTGCAGGCAAGATGGCCTTGAAAATTGGGAATACAATTGAAGCGGAACAACATTTACGACAGGCAATTGCATTAGATCCAGAATATATGGAAGCAACGTTGACACTGGTCTCTTATTTGCATATGGAAGAAAGAAATGAAGATGTGATTGAATTAATTGAAATTATATCGACAAACCAAGATGATTGGTCAGCTTTATATCCGTTTGCAGCTGAAGCTTATGCGAAAGAAGAAAATTTTGAACGTGCATACGAATTTTACTCTTTGGCATATACTGATCATAAGGAAGATCCAATTTTCATGGAAAAGTATGTTTATTTTTTGTTAGAAGAAGGAAAACGCGACGAAGCTCTAGAAATAGGTAAACAACTAATTCAATTGCAACCGAATGAGGAAAGATGGCAAGACCTTATTGAATCATTGTCGTGAAAGGAGGAGTAGTATGACAGCATCTGTTTCTGTGATGGAAAAGAAAGAATTTGTTCGCTGGTTTTTGAAAAGATATCAAATGAAACGTCGAGAATGCGTATGGATCCTCAATTATTTGTTAAGTCATGATGACTTGCTTCAAAAAGTTCATTTTGTTGAAGAAGCACATTACTGCCCGCGAGCAATGGTTATGTCTGTTACAGAATCGAATGGCGTTCCATTTCGTTTCTATAAAGGAAATTTAATGACTGCAGATGCAGAAAAATCATTTCACGACTTGCGCTTACATCCAAATGAAGATATGTTTATTCAATTAAATTTTCCAAATATTCCACCAAGCGCAGAATACTTAGCTGTATTAGAAGAAAATCCATTTATGCCAAAATACTTGCATATTAATGATAAAGATCGTCTAATAGCAGAAGAAGTATTAAAAGTAAGCATGGACTCTTTCAGAGAAGAGCATATATTTAAAAAAATTGATGAAGCTTTAGATGCTAATGATAAAGAACGATTTTTTGAACTATCTAAATTGCTACAAGGGATGAAAGAATCATCTAAATCTTAACTTCATCGTGTTCGCGATGAAGTTTTTTGTTGAGAGGAAATGAAAAAATGTACTGGAATTCAAAAGACATGAACGTATTCTTAGAACAAAAAGAATTTATTGATACGGCTGTAATACCGTTGATTTTAATTGATGGACAAGCCAACCTCCTTAAACAAAATGCGTCGAGCGTTGAATTTATCATGGCACTTACAGCATTTTTAGAGAATCAATTTAAAGGTAGAGTAATCTTAATGCCACCTGTATCGTATACCAAACGCACGAATCGGCAAGAATTAGGAGATGAATGGACTTCAGTTTTAAAAGAAGCAGGTTTTAAGCACTTATTCTTTCTTTCAAGTGATATGGCATGGGGACCAGAAGCAAATGAATTAAAGGTCATTTATACTCCTTCTATACCACTTGAACATATGGACCAAAAATTGCGTCAATCTGTTTTAGAGGATCAATTACGACAAATAATTCCGGTATTTGCTAAACGTTGGGCTGAAGCTACCTAATAAGCTTCAAAAAATGTTCACAAAGTGTCGGTTCATACCTATTGGATTATTGACCTCCGTTTTTTATTGAGCTATCATAGAACTGTCCTAGTTTTACTATTTTTTGTATAAGTATGTCCGTTGGACTGACCTTTAAAGTTAGAGGGGGGAAAAGGATGAGTAAAAATCGTGTATCAAGACGTCAATTCCTTAACTACACATTAACTGGTGTTGGTGGGTTTATGGCAGCAGGTATGATGATGCCAATGGTTCGTTTTGCAATTGATCCTGTTTTGCAAAAAGCTGAAGGCGGAAACTTTGTACCTACAGATAAAAAAGTGGCAGATCTTACTGAAGTGCCAGAACGAGTAGACTTTGCATTTGAACAAGTAGATGCATGGTATACATCTGAAGTAACAAATACTGCATGGGTATACAAAGATGGCGACAAAATTATCGCACTATCTCCGGTATGTAAGCATTTAGGTTGTACAGTTAACTGGGCAGGTAGTCCAGATCACCCAGACCAATTCTTCTGTCCATGTCATGCTGGCCGTTATGAAAAGAACGGACAAAACATTAAAGGTACTCCACCGCTTGGTCCATTGGACGAGTTTGAAGTACGTGTAAGTGATGATGGTCTGTTAGAAATCGGTAAAACACGACCAAATACATTAGTTTAAAGTAAGGGGGTACGACGTCAGTGCTAAATAAGATTTATGATTGGGTAGATGAACGTCTCGATATTACTCCTATTTGGCGTGATATTGCAGATCATGAAGTTCCAGAGCACGTTAACCCTGCACATCATTTCTCAGCATTCGTTTATTGTTTCGGGGGATTAACGTTCTTCATTACAGTAATTCAAATTCTTTCGGGTATGTTTTTAACAATGTATTATACTCCAGATATTGAGAATGCATGGAAATCAGTTTACTACTTACAAAATGAAGTAGCATTCGGAGAGATTGTGCGCGGAATGCATCACTGGGGAGCTTCACTTGTTATTGTGATGATATTCCTACATACATTACGTGTATTCTTTACAGGTTCTTATAAAAAACCTCGTGAGCTAAACTGGGTAGTAGGGGTATTAATTTTAGGTGTTATGTTAGGTTTAGGTTTCACAGGTTATCTACTTCCTTGGGATATGAAGGCGTTATTTGCAACGAAAGTAGGTATTGAAATTGCTGCATCGGTGCCATTTATCGGTGGCGCAATTAAAACCTTGTTAGCCGGGGATGAAATGATTCTTGGTGCACAAACGTTAACACGATTCTTTGCGATTCATGTATTCTTCTTACCAGCTGCTTTGCTTGGGTTGCTTGCAGCACACTTTATCATGATTCGTAAACAAGGTATTTCAGGACCGTTGTAAGTTACAGCGTCTTTGATGATTTCTAAAAGGAGGGGACAATATGCATCGCGGAAAAGGGATGAAATTTGTCGGGGATTCTCGTGTACCTGCTAATCGCAAGCCGAATATTCCAAAAGACTATTCCGAGTATCCGGGTAAAACAGAAGCTTTCTGGCCTAACTTCTTACTAAAAGAATGGTTAGTTGGTTCAGTTTTCTTAATTGGTTATTTAATCTTAACTGTTGCGCATCCATCTCCACTTGAACGACAAGCGGATCCAACAGATACAGGATATATTCCATTACCGGACTGGTATTTCTTATTCTTGTATCAATTATTAAAATATGAATTTGCTTCAGGTCCATTTAATGTAATCGGAGCAATCATTATACCTGGACTAGCATTTGGTGCATTATTATTGGCACCATTTATGGACAAAGGTCCAGAGCGTCGTCCATTTAAACGTCCGTTACCAACAGCATTTATGTTACTTGCACTGGCATCTATGATTTTCCTTACTTGGGAATCAGTTGTTAACCACGATTGGGAAGCAGCAAAAGCGCAAGGCGCGATTCGCGAAGAAGCACAATTCGACACAGAAGCAGAAGGGTATAAAATTTACTCTGAAGCATCTTGTATAGGCTGTCACGGGAATGCATTTGAAGGTGGTTTAGGACCATCTCTTGCAACTACTGATAAAACAGCTGAAGAAATTGCAGACATCGCGATTAATGGTCTAGGTACTATGCCTGCTGGCACGTTTAAAGGTACGGAAGAAGAATTACAAGAGTTAGCTACATTTATTGATGGTTTAACTCCATAATGAATTTTAAAAAGAGTCAGGAAACTGACTCTTTTTTTGTACCATCATTCTAAATAGAGTGTAATGGTGAAAATTACATATGTTTTTTCGATTGGGTTCTCTGTAATCTAATTCAATCTACAATTAATTTATGAAGTCATTTATCTAACAATGGTGTTGGACATATTAAATGTAAAATAAAGGAGTCGTGTTTTTTGAATTCATTACTCAGTTTCATTAAATATATATTATTTCATAAAATGTTTATGTGGGTATTACTTGTAGTGAATGTGCTAGGCACAATCTATGGCTACTATTGGTACAGCTGGCAGCTAGAAATAACAGCACCCATTTTTCTACTATTCGTCCCAGATAGTCCAACTGCGAGCCTGTTTTTCTCAATCGCATTGTTTGGATGGTTAATTGGCCGTCATTTTAAATTAATAGAAGCGCTTGCTTTAATTACCTTAGTTAAATATGGACTTTGGGCAGTTGTTATGAATATATGGACTCAGTTTGAGGCAGGCCCAATTGGAATAATTGGTTGGATGCTGGTGGTAAGCCATTTTGCCATGGCTGTACAAGCAGTCTTATATATTCCTAAATATAAATTTAAATGGATTCATGTATGTATTGCTGCGATATGGACATTACATAATGATGTAATTGATTATGTGTTTGGTCAAATGCCCATTTATAGAAGTTTAAGCGATCATACGCTGTCAATCGGCTATTTCACTTTTTGGTTATCAATTGGCTGCATCTTGCTTGCGATTAACGTCATGAAATCGTCATCAATTCAACAATCTAAATAGTTGCTCTAAGCAGTTGAGACAGATAAAATAAAAGGTAGATAGAAAGTAGGAGGATGGTGGAAATGGGTATGGAATTTTTGATTTATTTTGCAGTAATATTGTTGTTGCCACTTTACGCACAGTTTAAAGTCAAAAGCACATATAAAAAGTATTCAAAAGTACGTTCAACTTCTGGAATGACAGGTGCTCAAGTAGCACGTTTAATTTTAGATCAAAATGGTTTACAAGACGTGAAAGTAGTTGAAAGCCAAGGGTATTTGAGTGATCATTACAATCCGATGACAAAGATTGTTGCTTTATCTTCTCATAATTACCATGAAGCGTCAGTCGCAGGTACAGCGATTGCAGCTCACGAAGTTGGGCATGCCATTCAACATCAAGAAGCGTATTCGTTCTTGAAATTCCGACATATGTTAGTTCCTGTTGCTAATATTTCGTCTAATGCATCATGGATTTTTGTAATGATTGGGATTTTTGCACAAATGTCTGGCTTACTTCTTTTAGGGATTGTCTTATTAGCAGTAGGTGTAGTATTCCAGCTTGTGACGTTGCCTGTTGAGTTTAATGCTTCTAGCCGAGCAATGACGCAGATTGTTTCTCATGGAGTCATTCGAAACGAAGAAGAACGTCATGCGAAAAAAGTGTTAAATGCCGCTGCCATGACTTATGTAGCTGCTGCTGCAGTTGCAGTTCTAGAATTAGTACGTCTAGTTCTAATTTACACTGGTATGAGTCGTTCAGAATAAAGAAAAAACTCACGAGCATGATTTTCATGCATCGTGAGTTTTTTTAATCTATTGGGCGCTTCTGCTCATCTAACGTAAATCCTTCTCCCATAACATCGTGCACTTCTGTGACAGATACAAATGCATGAGGATCAATCGACGTAATAATATTTTTTAATCGAACAATTTCATTCCGTCCAACGACACAATAAAGAACTTCCCGATCCGCTTTGGTAAAATGACCAAATCCTCGTAATACAGTTACACCCCGATCCATATCCACTGAAATCCGATCTGCAATTTCATTTTGGAATTTCGAAATGATAAAGGCACCCCGAGCTGCATAAGCCCCTTCTTGAACAAAATCAATCACGCGGGCACCAATAAAGACCGCAACTAATGTATACATCATGGAACGAGAATCTAAATACGTTAGCCATGAGAGTAAAATGACCGCAGCATCAAATATAAACATTGTTTTCCCCATGCTCCACCCGGCATATTTATGTGCGAGTCTAGCGATAATATCGACGCCACCAGTTGTTCCACCGTATCTAAAAATAATCCCCAGTCCAATTCCGATAAAAACGCCGGCGAATAAGGAGGCTAAAAATAGATCATCTTGAATGTGAACATTGATTTCGTAAATTTGGAAGAGTTTTAAAAATATTGATACTGAAACGGTCCCAATAATTGTATAAATAAAAACTTTGCGACCAAGCAAACGCCAGCCGAGAACAAACATCGGTAAATTTAATAATAAGTTCATGAGGGCTGGATCAAGTTTAAAAACGAAATATAAAATTAATGTAATCCCGGCAAATCCACCCTCGCCAAGTAAATTTTGAATGTTAAAATGGACAAAACCAAAACTATAAATGGCTGCACCTAGCATGATAAATAAAATATTTTTTAGTTTAATGCCTTTCAGCATACGCACACTCCAATCTCTATAAAAGAATACATTGTTATTATCATCCATATTAAGTGTTTTGACAACAAGTTCCCTTATTATTACGATAGGATAAGGAGTGTGATAAGATTGACAACTGAAAAAACGATGAAAACCTTACAAAAAGAAGTAGATGACTACATCAGTCAGTTTAAAGAAGGTTATTTTCCCCCTTTTGAAATGCTCGCGCGGATGACTGAAGAACTTGGAGAATTAGCAAGGGAAGTTCATCATGTACATGGCATGAAAAAGAAAAAATCGACAGAAGCAGAAAAAAACATGGAAGAAGAATTAGGCGATTTACTTTTTGTCCTTATATGTTTCGCTAATGCCGAAAAGATTGATATGCAACGAGCTCATGATCGTGTAATGGACAAGTACAACAAGAGAGATAAAAACCGTTGGACCTTAAAGGAGGAGCAAAGATGATTCGAGTAGCAATTGGTGGACCACGTGGAAAAATGGGACAAGAAGCTGTACATACTGTTATGAATAATGAGAATATGGAACTAGTAGCTGTTTTAGACCATAAGGAGATTGGAGAGATATTAAGTGAATCTCCCGAGTTTCCAGCTAGTTATGATGTGCCCGTATTTTTGGATCTGGAAACCTTAATTTCAAGAATGAAACCTGATGTTTTTGTTGATTTAACAACACCTCATCAAGTCTTCGAACACACAAAAATTTGTTTACTACATGAAGTTAGACCAGTAATCGGCACAACTGGCTTTACGGATGAACAACTGCAACAATGTACAGAACTGGCAAAGAACAATGAGATTGGCTGTATTGTCGCTCCAAATTTTGCGATTGGAGCAGTCTTAATGATGAAGTTTGCATCAATGGCAGCTGCTTATTTTCCAGATGTTGAAATTATCGAAATGCATCATGATCAAAAACTCGATGCCCCGTCTGGAACTGCTTATAAAACTGCCCAAATGATTGCTGAAGTCCGTCCTACGCATAATCAAGGTCATCCAGATGAAGTCGAGACGATTCCAGGTGCAAGAGGCGCATCCTACGATGGAATACCAATACATAGTGTCCGTTTACCAGGATTAGTCGCTCATCAACAAGTTTTATTTGGAGGAGAAGGGCAATTGTTTACACTGCGTCATGATTCATTTAACCGACAATCTTTCATGTCAGGTGTGACATTCTCAATTAATCAAGTAATGGATTTAAAAGAACTTGTCTATGGGTTAGAAAATATTTTATAAAGGATAGGATGAGAATCTCATGAAAATCGCATTGATCTCACATGACCGTAAAAAAGATGATTTAATTCAATTTGTGACTGCTTACCGTGATATTTTGGCTGAACATGAATTATGCGCTACTGGCACTACAGGACAACGAATCATTGATGAGACTGGATTATCGGTTTTCCGTTACCAGTCAGGTCCACTCGGTGGAGATCAGCAAATTGGTGCATTGATTGCTAAAAATGAAATGGATATGATTATTTTCTTCCGAGATCCATTAACAGCGCAACCACATGAACCAGACGTGACAGCACTCATTCGTTTATGTGACGTATACCAGATTCCTTTAGCAACAAATATGGGGACTGCAGAAGTTTTATTAAAGGGGTTAAAAGAAGGATTTATCGATTGGCGCCTTTTGCAAGAAAGACGGTCATAAGAAAGGAAGTGGCGTTGTGAGGAAATTGAAAATCGGTATTACTTGCTACCCCACAGTAGGAGGATCTGGCGTAATTGCCACCGAATTAGGAAAATTACTTGCTGAGCGTGGACATGATATTCATTTCATTACATCGAGCATGCCGTTTCGGTTAAATCGGATGGTCCCAAATATTTTCTTTCACCAAGTGGAAGTAAATAGCTATTCGGTGTTTCAATATGCACCTTATGATATTGCGCTTGCTAGTAAAATGGCAGAAGTCATTAAAAAAGAGAATTTAGATATTCTCCACGTTCACTACGCCATTCCACACGCGGTTTGTGCAGTTTTAGGTCGTGATATGTCAGGGCAAAATGTTGGCATAGTTACCACGCTTCATGGGACTGATATAAGTGTATTAGGATACGATTCTTCGTTAACTGGTGCTATCCGTTATGGCATAGAAAAGTCAGACGTAGTAACAGCGGTGTCTGATTCGCTCAAAAATCAAACAAATGAATTAATTAAACCTGCTCAATCAATTGAGACAATCTATAATTTTGTCGATGAACGCGAATATGTGCCGAATAAATTATCCAATGTGAAGTCTTACTTTAAAATTCAAGAAACTGAGAAAGTGATTATTCATGTCTCTAACTTCCGAAAAGTAAAACACGTCGAAGATGTGGTTTCAAGTTTTGCCTATATTCGAAAAGAAATGCCTGCTAAATTACTTCTTGTTGGGGATGGACCAGAAATGAATAACATTATTCAACAAGTCGCTTGTTTAGGTTTAGAGAGAGATGTCTTGTTTTTAGGAAAGCAAGACAACGTTTCCGAGTTATATGCGATTAGCGATTTGAAATTATTAATGTCTGAGAAAGAAGCGTTCGGCTTGGTTCTTTTAGAAGCCATGGCATGTGGTGTCCCTTGTATTGGAACAAACATTGGGGGAATCCCCGAAGTTATTGAGCATGGACAAAATGGCTATGTGGTGCCTTTACATGATGTGGAATCAGTTGCATGCTATGCATTAAAAATATTAAAGAATAAAGATTTGCATCAACGCTTAAGAGGTTATGCCATTAATACTGTTTCTGAGAAGTTTCATTCTTCACTAATTGTCTCCCAGTATGAAAAACTTTATGAAAAAGTAGTATTACAACATGTTCACAACTGAACAGTGGCAAGCTGGTATAAAAATTATTGAGACGCTTAAAAAACACGGCTATGAAGCTGTATTTGTGGGTGGGGCAGTCCGGGATTTTATTTGTCACAAAGTAGCTAACGATATTGATATTGCGACGAGCGCTTTACCAGCAGAAGTTAAAAGTATTTTTAAACGTACTGTAGATGTAGGACTTGCTCATGGAACTGTACTCGTCATTGAGAATCAGATTCCAATTGAAGTAACGACTTTTCGTACTGAAGGAGAATATACGGATCACCGTCGACCGAGCGATGTGAAATTTGTTCGTTCTCTTGAAGAAGATTTAAAACGTAGAGACTTTACGATGAATGCCTTAGCAATGAACGAACATTTTCAAATAATTGATTTGTTCGACGGACAAAAAGATTTGGCAAACGGAATCATTCGAACAGTTGGTCATCCAATTGATCGATTTAAAGAAGATGCTTTACGGATGCTTCGTGCTGTACGTTTTTCTGCTCAGCTTGGTTTTA
>JBFGKX010000009.1:0-30644 GCA_041576455.1 Paenisporosarcina sp.
CAATGATCCCGACTGGGCTCGAACCAGCGACCTCCACCCTGTCAAGGTGGCGCTCTCCCAGCTGAGCTACAAGATCGTTTTACTAGGACAAATTCTATTATAGCGTTCACAGAATAATAGTCAATGACCTAGAAGATAAATAGAGAATTTTTATTTTAAAAAGTGCGTCCATTCCGTTTGAGCACGCCCGTTTACAAGCGACCAACATTCAAGCGCGACAGCTTTTCCGACCATTGGTTCAAATGCAAGGCTTGCTCGTTGGAATATGGGACCCCACACTGTGAGAGGGACATTGTTAATTAAGGTTATATGGGGAACCCATTTCCCTGGTATGTATGGAGAGATTTCATTTGTATGTAAGTTAAAGAGTAGTGAAAACAATTCACGATGAAACGTTTCTAATTCTTTTGTTACCACTGGAGCAGCAAAAAATGTACCTTGTTGTTTAAAGAAGCCAAGAGAAGATAATGAAAGATCTATTTTTTTTTGTTGTTCGCTCCATGATTTCACACGCTCTTGTAGAAGTGTTGGAGTAATCTGCTCAAAAGATAATAAACTGATATGAGGTGGAAGAAGAGTTTGTTGTCCTCGACTTGCAGCTAATAGTAAATCTTTGGAATCTTGTTCTAATTTTGTGGATAATTGATAGTCAAAACGTAATACGAGTACTTGCATGAAAATTCCCCTTTCTTAATTCGCTAGATCTTTAAATCTTTCCTCTAGAGTTTCATATTCTTTACTAAACCACTTTTTTCAATTTACTTATTCATTGTAAGTTCTTTCTATCACATAATAGATTCTCTATAGCTCTTGTGCGATCTCCCTTTACTAATGTATGTATCAATTTTGTATAGAAATTGTACCTTAAATCCCTTGGAAACCCACAAAACCACGTTTGGTTACATCGTTTTCCTATAGTCGAATGTCCAAAAGTGCACCATTTTAGAGTAATTTTGTATGATCAACTTCGGATTAGGGATATGCAATTCTTTATATAGGTTTCTTGTAAGAGTTGCTCATGAGCTATATACATGAGTGAACAATCTATCATTATAATTAGAGAAGTCTTCAACATCCAATTTTAGAGATGTCGCTTTATTTACCACAACTGCAATGAAGAGCACTTGCTCCATTAAAAATTAGTTCTGAAGTCTTTGCCATCTTACTTACGGCGTATTTAAGGATAAATACCTTATTGGTTCTGAACGTCCATCTTCATCTACTTTAAGTGAACCCTCAACGAAAGTATTTGTTCATTCGGCTTCAATTAAGTTAATGAGTAGAAAAGGGAAGAACTTTTTGACTGCTAGAACTGAAAAAAATAAAAAAAGCAGTCTGATCCAGCTTTTTATTTGGCAACGCCTCTCAAACACCGTAGCATGATATGTATTAAATATAACCGAATAGAAAGGATACCACCATGACAGAAATTATTCATTTGCAATTTCCATACGATTTTGATCGAGTGTTGGATCGACTTTCAATGGATCCAGTAATTACGTTAAATAAAAAGGAACGATATGTACTTGTACCAATTGATCGACACGGTATTAGTAAAGTACAAGCGACGGGAACGACAGATTCTCCGTCATTTCTTATTGAAGGAATAACTGACGAGAACCAACTACAAACCATTAAGGAAATTTTCCACTTTGATCGCTCACTTCAACCCATCCATACTCATTTTGCAAATACGAACTTATCTATAGTTTTCGAAGAACACAAAGGCACACCCATAATCCGGGAATTTTCTTTATATGGCACATTGATGAAAAGCATCATTCACCAACAATTAAATTTATCTTTTGCACATACCCTGACGACACGTTTTGTTCATACATACGGCGAACAAATTGGTGAGGTATGGTTATATCCAAAGCCTGAGAGAATAGCGAAACTTCAAGTAGACGATTTACGTGCTCTTCAATTTAGCACGCGAAAAGCGGAATACGTCATTGGCGTGTCTCAAGCTATTATGAATGGAGAACTAAATTTAGAAGAACTTGCGCAGAAAGACGATGAAATCATTATGCAAACACTCGTGAAGTATCGTGGAATCGGTCCATGGACGGCGGGGAGCTTTTTACTCTTTGGCTTAGGCAGGCCTAATTTATTCCCTCTTGCAGATATAGGGTTACAAAATGCCTTAAAGAAATTATGGGAAATGAAAGAAAAACCAACAGCTGAAGAAATATCCATTCACTTTCCTGACTGGTCTCCGTATTTAAGTTATGCATCACTTTATCTCTGGCGAAGCATTGAATAAGTTCAGTCAAAATATGTAGATTCGATTTGTGTGATGCAATGATACAATTATAGTAAAAACACATAGTTGTAATGCTCGGGGAGAATAAAAGATGAGAATTAGAGATTGGGATAGAAGTTTAAAAGCAAGATTAATTGGTGAAGGATTTATGAATGTAACGTTTTGGATGTTTTTTCCTTTCCTTGCCATTTATTTTGCAGAAGAGTTTGGAAAGACGACAGCGGGATTGTTGCTTATTTTATCCCAAGTTTTTTCTGTCGCTGCTAATTTAGTTGGAGGTTATTGTGCCGATCAATTTGGGCGTCGTACGATGATGGTCTTGTCTTCCTTTGGGCAAGGATTTGCTATGTTTTTATTTGCTTTAGCAAATTCACCAATTTTAGATTCACCAACTTTAGGATTTGTTGCGTTTACACTTGCAAGTGTCTTTGGATCTTTATATTGGCCCGCAAGTCAAGCGATGGTTGCTGACGTGGTCCCCGAAGAACATCGAAGTGATGTTTTTGCAGTTTTTTATACGTCCATCAACATTGCTGTAGTCATTGGACCGATTCTTGGCGGCATTTTCTTTTTTAGCTATCGATTTGGGTTAATGGTGACAGCAGGATTGGTCAGTATCTTACTTGGTTGGATATTGATCAAATTTACAGTAGAAACCAATCCGGTTGTATCTGATACAACAGTGACTAATATGCCAAAAGGCTTTTTGCATGCCATTCAAACTCAAGTAAAAGATTATGGAGTAATTTTAAAAGATAAACTATTTTTACTCTTTATTGTAGCGGGGATTTTAAGTGCTCAAACATTCATGCAGATGGATTTATTGTTACCTGTCTATGTATTAGATGTAATCGAAAATCAGTCGATTGCCACTTGGTTTGGGAATGACTTCAACCTAACAGGAGAAATGGCGTTTAGTATACTTATTTCTGAAAATGGTTTACTTGTGGCATTGCTTACAGTAGCTGTGACAAGATTTGTTACTGCTTATAAAGAAAAGAATGTTTTCTTTATATCTTCAATTTTATATACAATTTCGATGGTTGTCTTTTCATTATTTGATGCATTTTGGGTTTTTATCATCGCGATGGCCATCTTTACATTCGGTGAATTGATGATTGTCGGTTTACAACAAAGCTTTATTTCCAAGTTAGCTCCAGAACATATGCGTGGTCAATATTATGCAGCTGCAAGTTTAAGGTATACCATAGGACGAATGATCGCTCCATTATCAATTCCGATGACGGTTTGGTTTGGGTTCTTTTGGACTTTTATGGTTTTAGCGATTTTGGCGCTAATTAGTGCATTTGTTTATTATGTAATGTTTTATTTGTACGACCAACAAAAAACAGCTTCTCCTAAGTAGTTAAGGGGAAGCTGTCTTATGTAGGAAGGTGTTTCATGTTTTTTTTCAAATTTATTGTTCCGGTGTTTCATTCTCTTCAGTATCGTTAAAATAGATAAAAGATTCTTCTTCTAATTCTGATAACCGTTCTTTATTAATTCCTAAACTTAAGTTTCCTGAAAAGATAGGCTCCCACCAAGTTTCTGTTTTTAGCATTTTCTTTTCCTCCTTGTTTGTAAGGCCATGTTATATTTCATTGTTGTTTTTACATGTTTGAGATATGAGGCAAAACAGCACATTTTCTTCTTGGAAAGCGTGAAAGTCGAAATCTTACAGAAGTTTAGCGGGGAATAAGCTCGACGGTCGTCCTAGAAAGCCGTATCTATTTTGTCAAATTATCTACATCAACATTTAACAGAGCCTTTTGATTGAATGAATTGTTAGTTCTATACCCTGGTCAGTGATCACTTGAAACAATTTTTAAAATAAATTTATTAAAAAACTTGAAATTTAGATGGAAAATTGTAATTAGCTAGAAGGAGTGTCTTTTATGAATCAGACAACATTTGCAATTATCGGTACTGGAATTGTTGGAGAACGTATTATTCAGCAACTTTTAGCAAACCCTAATTGTAAGATTATTAGCGCATTTGATGAAAATACAAAACGATTACAGGAAATTAAGAAGAAGTACCAAATACCACTTGCGTCTTCTGTTGAAAATTTATTTGAAACGAAACCACACTGGGTGTATATTGGGACACCTCCTAGTAGTCATGCCTCTCTTGCCGTGAAAGCGGCCAAGTATGGATGTGCTGTGTTATCTGAAAAGCCACTTGCACATAATTTGGAAAGCGGAAAATTAATGGTCGAAAGAACAAAGGAAGCGAATGTTTTAACTGCTATGCACTTTCCGCTTATGTACAGCGCAGCTATTCAAAACTTAATGAATGAAGTCCGCACCGAAAAAATTGGGACAGTGTTACGCGTAGAACTTCACACATACTTTCCTCATTGGCCTAGAAAATGGCAACAAAATCCTTGGATTGGATCTCGTGGACAAGGAGGCTTTATAAGAGAAGTATTTCCACATTACTTTCAAATCATGTACAGGCTTTTTGGAGATTTTTCGTTTTCCGCTCATCAAACAATTTATCCTGACGATTTAAATTTATCTGAAATTAGCTCATCTGCAATAGGTCAGACACACACAGGCATACCACTTATCATTAATGGATTAAGCGGTATAGGGCAAGAAGAAACGTTATTATTTAAAGTGTTTGGAACGGATAAAGTATTGACGTTAAAAAATTGGTCAGAGCTTTGGGCAAGTGAAGTTGACCAACCTGAAACACAAGTTGAGTTATTGGAAACACCAGAAACTCTATGGGATGCGTGTCACGCTGCTCGTAATGGTCAAGCTGCACCTTTAGTTTCATTTGAAGAGGGCTTAATTGTGCAACGGTGGATTGATGATTTATTAACATGAAATTTCGAAATAAGCGGTTCTTTAATAAAGCATGTAATATCATCTCTAAAAACAAAACATGTAAAAATGAGCAACTCCATTTAATGGAGTTGCTCATTTTTACATGTTTTATATGGCAGATAGATGGATACAATCGTTCCTTTATTAATCTGACTATTAATCACAATTTTTCCACCATGCTCTTGAATAATTTTTTGAGAAATCATCATCCCAAGTCCTGTACCTGCTGATTTCGTCGTGAAAAAGGGTTCGAAAATTTGACTGACTACTTCTTGTGTCATCCCTTCACCATTATCTTCAATGTGTATACCAACGAAATCTTCTTCTTCAAAATCTGTTGAAATGTGAAGAATTCCGTCGCTCTTAAATGATTCTATTGCATTTTTTATAATATTAATAAAGACTTGTTTCAACTGATTTTGTTCTCCTTCAATTATAACGTCAGGAATATGCCACGATTCCTTTAAGATTATACTTCTTAAATTAAACTCAGGACTAAATAAAAGAACGATATCTTGAAGTATCGATTGCAAATGGAATTCTTTCGCTGTTTTAACATGCGGTTTTGCAAGAATTAAAAATTCGCTAATGATTAAATTAATTCGCTCAAGTTCCGATTCAATTAATTTCGTATAATCTTTATAAGGATTTTGATGATCTCCATTCATCATTTGAATGAATCCTGAAATTACAGTCATTGGATTACGAATTTCATGTGCGACGCCAGCTGCAATTTCTCCAGCTAATTTCAATTTCGCAGATTGAACAATAAGTTTTTCAGCTTCTTTACGATAGGAGATATCGCGTGTAATGACAGACATCGCAACCATGTTTTTATTCATATCATGAATTGGACTAAGAGTGATTTGCGCATCAAAAAAGGTCCCATTCTTTTTCATATGTTTTGTTTCAAATAAATAAAAACTTTCGCCTCTTAACACTTTTTCGATACGATGATGTGATTCTTCCACGTTTTCTGGCGGAACTAGAGGAATACGATTGCCGATACTTTCTTGTCGACTCCATCCGTACATTAATTCAAATGCCGGATTGATTTCAATGATCTGCGAATTTAAATCAAAAACAGCAATGCTGTCTTTTGCATTTTCAAAAAACATATGCAAGTAACCATCTCGCGAGTCAAGGGCTTGTTCTAATGAAGTTTTGTGCTTTTCCAGCTGAGTCCATGTTTTTTGCATGAACAGTGAATGAAAAACCGCTGTCAAACTCAACATACTCAAAAATAATAAAACGATATACAAATCACCAAATTCGAGCGTTTCCGAAAACTGATGAAACGAAGTTTGAAATAAATAAATGATTTCAATCATTGTAATTGGTAAAAGGATTAAACTTGGAACAATTGAATGGTATAATGAAGCCACAAATAGTGGGTATACAAATAGTAATATGTGTATGTAATATGGGGTATCCAAATTAATATATAGAATATAACCATTCAAACCAATTAGAATGAGAACTTGTAATATGTACATGTTTATGTTCTTTTTTTGTAAAAAGAATAATAACGAGCAATATAATATTGCGAAAAAAGGAATTGGGGTCGTATATTCAAAAGGAATAAACAAGCTAGATAATGTATGTAAAAGTAACCCGATTGCAAAAAAAATAATAAACAATTGATTACTTTTCGATAAAAGTATAGATTTGTCCATTGTTCACCTCAACTGGAAGTTTTGTCCTTTCATCATACATGATTTTTGGGTGTGCGAATATGCTGATTTTTGGTATGCTATTTATTTAATAGGAGGTTTTTATGATAAACACTTTTAAAGAAAAAGAAACGGTTCAATTACTTCAAAAACTCATAGAAATTCCTAGTCCTTCTGGATATACAAAAGAAATCATGCAATTTATTTCTTCCATATTTAAAAATGTTAATGTACCTTATCAACAAACTAATAAAGGTGCTTTAATTGCTACCATAAGCGGGAAAAACACATCTAAACATCGTTTGTTAACGGCTCACACAGATACACTTGGTGCGATGGTGAAGGAAGTGAAATCAAGTGGTCGCCTTAAATTATCGATGATTGGTGGTTTTAATTGGAACGCTGTAGAAGGCGAATATTGTTACATACATACCGCCTCTGGAAATAAAGTCCGTGGTACAATTCTGATGCATCAAACGACAGTGCATGTTTACAAAAATGCAGGGACTGCTGAACGTAATGTAGAAAATATAGAAGTCCGCTTAGATGAAAAAGTAATGGATGCAAAGGATACTCGTGCCCTCGGAATTGAAGTAGGAGATTTTGTATCTTTTGATCCACGATTTGAACAAACTGATAGTGGGTTTATTAAATCTCGTCATTTGGATGACAAAGCTAGTACCGCATTACTAGTACAATTAATTATGACCATCTTGGAAAATGGATATGAACTACCATATACAACACATTTTTACATTTCGAATAATGAAGAAATTGGGTATGGAGGAAATTCTAATATACCATCTGAAGTAGTTGAATATATAGCAATCGATATGGGGGCAATCGGGGATGGTCAAACAACAGATGAATATACTGTGTCCATTTGTGCAAAAGACTCTTCAGGCCCATACCACTATGATCTGACACGTAAATTGGTTGAACTCGCCAAACAGAACAATATTGAATACAAATTAGATATATACCCATATTATGGTTCAGATGCATCAGCTGCAATTCGAGCAGGTTACGATGTTAAACATGCTTTATTCGGTCCAGGAATTGAGTCGTCACATGCTTATGAACGCACACATATAGAATCATTGAAACATTCTGCAGCACTACTCGAAGCATATGTGCTCTCTCCAATGGAGACGGAATAGGAGGAAAGCAAATGCAGTCAACTGACTTAATCGATTGTTTAGCGGTTAAAGAAATTTACGGAATACTTCCAGATGAAGTGTTTGATCTGGCAATAGACTCACGAAGTGTACAACCTGAAAGTGTTTTTATTTGTATTAAAGGATATACCGTAGACGGACATGATTTCGTATACCAAGCAATAGAAAGTGGGGCAAAAATTATTGTTTCTGAAAAGAAACTTGACTTAGACTTCTCGCGTGTTGCATGTGTCGTTGTTGATGATACGACAAGAGCTATCGGATTATTGGCTTCAAAATTTTATGCTTATCCTTCCAATGACATAACGATGTTTGGCATTACAGGAACAAATGGAAAAACGAGTGTAAGCGGGATTTTACAAAACATGTTACAAGGGTTAAAAGTTAAATCCGCATTAACGGGTACGATTGGGTTTAATTTAAATGGTGTGCTTTATGACTCAGCGAACACAACAAGTGACGCTTTAAGTACTCAACAAATGATACATCGGGCAAAAAGTGAAGGTTGCAGTACGATGATAATGGAAGTTTCTTCACATGGATTAGTCCTAGGTCGTTTAGCAGGAGTGGATTTTGACGTAGCCATTTTCACTAATTTAACGCACGACCATTTAGATTTCCACGGAACGATGGAAAAATATGGACAAGCGAAAGGGCTATTGTTCTCTCAATTAGGTCAAGATTTACAGCGTTCAAAACATGCAATTTTGAACGCAGACGATCCTTGGTCTGAACGCATGAAAGAAATGACAGGTCATCCGATTTGGACGTATGCAATACACCAATCCGCTCACTTTGAAGGACATAATATTCAACTTGCTCCGGATTGTACTCGATTTGACATGAAGACACCTGAAGGACTGTTTTCGGTACGGATGAATTTACTCGGAGAGTTTAACGTATATAATGCGTTAGCAGCAACTATTGCCTTGTACACACAAGGGTATACAATTCCTCAAATCATCGAACAACTTGAGAAGATTCCACCTGTAAAGGGAAGAATGGAGAGATTAGTGAGTGATTTGCCCATATCGATTTATATCGATTATGCTCATACACCTGATGCTATTGAAAAAGCGATTTCTTCTGTATTCTCGTATAAAACAAATCGTCTTATTTTCCTTGTAGGTACTGGAGGCAATCGCGACAAATCTAAACGGCCAGTGATGGCCCAAAAAGCTTCGGTGGCAGATTATGTGATTTTGACAACTGATGATCCTCGGGATGAACCATACGATTCCATTCTTAGTGATTTAGAAAAAGGGATGCTACACAAAAATTATGCGTGCATCGGAGATCGAGAAGCAGCTGTTAAACATGCAATCGAAATTGCTGAACCAGGTGATATTATCATTTTTGCCGGGAAAGGGCACGAAGATTACCAAATTATTGGACGTACGAAATATCCACATAGTGACGGAGAAATTGCCTTAATAGCTGGGAAGTTGAAATTTGAAGACTCGCCATCTCGTTCATAAGAAGAACCGATCATTTTCACGATCGGTTCTTTCAACTTTTTGTATACTTGTAATTTATAAAAAAAGTCCATATGATGATAAAGGAGAAAAGAAGGAGAATACCTATATATGACTACACAAATTAACGACCAAATAACATCGAGAAGAACCTTTGCAATCATTTCACATCCTGATGCCGGGAAAACAACAATGACAGAAAAATTGTTGTTTTTTGGTGGTGCTATTCGGGATGCTGGGACTGTAAAGGCAAAAAAAACTGGGAAATTTGCTACTTCCGATTGGATGGAAATTGAAAAACAACGTGGAATTTCAGTTACTTCATCCGTCATGCAATTTGATTACGACGATTGCCGAATCAACATTTTAGACACGCCCGGTCACCAAGATTTCAGTGAAGACACTTACCGGACGTTAATGGCTGTTGATAGCGCGGTGATGATTGTCGATGCTGCAAAAGGAATTGAAGCTCAAACAATCAAATTATTCAAGGTTTGTCGATTGCGTGGAATTCCGATTTTTACATTCATTAATAAATTAGATCGCCAAGGGAAAGAGCCCCTAGAACTGATGGAAGAATTAGAAGAAGTATTGGGAATTGAATCTTATGCGATGAATTGGCCTATCGGAATGGGGAAAGAATTTTTAGGGATTTATGACCGGTACAATAACCGCATTGAACAATTCCGTACCGAAGAAAGTGATCGTTTTTTGCCATTAAATGAAGGTGGCGAATTGGCAGTCGAGCATTCGATGAAACAAACTTCATATTATACACAAGCATTAGATGATATACATTTGTTAAATGAAGCGGGGAATGATTTTGATCTTGAAAAATTAAAAAACGGGAAAATGACTCCGGTGTTTTTTGGAAGTGCTTTAACGAATTTTGGCGTTCAAACATTTTTAGAAACCTATTTACAGTTTGCCCCAACCCCTCAACCTAGAAAAACTGATGCGGATGAAGTGATTAATCCTGTATCAGAAGAATTTTCTGGATTCATCTTTAAGATTCAAGCAAACATGAATCCAGCTCACCGAGACCGTATTGCTTTTGTTCGAATTGTTTCTGGGAAATTTGAACGTGGGATGACCGTTACCCTATCTCGAACGGGTAAAACGTTTAAATTAACTCAGTCGACCCAATTTTTAGCGGATGATCGTGAAACAGTAGATATGGCAGTTGCCGGAGATATTATTGGCTTACATGATACAGGTAGTTACCAAATTGGGGATACAATTGTGGGTGGAAAGAGGGCATTTAATTATGAAAAACTACCTCAATTCACACCAGAATTATTTGTACGTGTGACAGCAAAGAATGTGATGAAATCCAAGCATTTTCATAAAGGGATTATGCAGCTCGTACAAGAGGGCGCAATTCAATATTACAAAACGCTTCACACAGAAGACGTAATCTTAGGTGCAGTTGGACAACTTCAATTTGAAGTCTTCGAACATCGGATGAAAGCTGAATACAATGTAGAAGTTCGAATGGAACCGATTGGCAACAAAATTGCTCGTTGGATTATGAATGAGAGTGATGTTCAAGAGTCGATGTCAAGTCCACGTAGTATGCTTGTACGTGATCGATATGATCGATATGTCTTCTTGTTTGAAAACGATTTCGCAATGCGATGGTTCCAAGATAAAAATGAGACTATTGAATTGTATAGCTTACTTTAAGAGACCGTCTACGGATAAGCAACAAAATGTAGACCAATAATAACTTGAGTGAATATCACTGGATAGGATTGAAAAGTACGTACCAAAAAATGTTGATTTTCATTGTTACGAGAATCCGAAGCAGTGTATGTTTCGTCACTTCCACTCCATTCAGCGTATCACTCCTTATGGCGTCAGTAGATAAAGATGGGCTGTTTCTAGAGACTCCTGAGGTAAAACGAAACAAGCTTGCCCCCACAGGTTGTGCTTTCAGAGAGAGCTGAATCGTGGAGATTAGCGTTTTGTCCATGAAGAGCGTAAGAAATAACTGAACATCATCTCTGCTGACAAAGTGCAAAGCTCAGAATACGAATTTTTATCCTTTCTAATGTTTATTAGTGGATTGTCAAAACGCTTTAAACCTGTCTTCTGACAGGCTCAGATTGTAGACAAAAGGGGTTCGGAATGCTCTTATTCCGAACCCCTTTTTTATTTTTCTTCAATGTGTAGCTATTTCTCCGAGGGCATTATTTATACTGTTTTTGGGGCTTGCCATGTCCAGTTGTCAATTTTTTTAAAATTCATGGCAGTGGAAGTAAGCATCGCCTGCATCATCAATCTTTTAAATCACCTTAACGTTGTCAGGCGCATGCCATGCTTTTCTTTTCCATCTGCGAATACACGTTCAATTGTTTCTTTACGTTTCGCATAAAGTAGTTTTTTCCGAACGTTGAGAAGTGTGGCACCTTATCATGGAAACCATAACCTAGGAACCAACGATAAGCCAGATTCGTATCAACTTCTTCAATCTTCCTACGCATGGAGCAAATACCGAAGGAATATTGAATGAATGCCAGTTTAATTAAAATATCAGGATCAATACTTAGACGACTTACTTCTGAATACATAGCTTCTACCAATTCATACATAAAAGAGAAATTTAAGCGCAGACTCAATTTTGCGAACAAGGTGATTCGCAGGTATAAGTTAGTCTAAAGCAATCATTTCAATTTGATTTCGTTGAATGGAATACTGTTTTGAAAGCATTGTGGTCACGTCAAGCAATACTTTTTAAAAAGGAAAGGAATCAGAGCCACTCCCGCGGAAAAACGGATGGCGAAAGCCCCGCAGACCTTTAGGTCGAGGAGATTGAGGCGTTCGTCCGCAGAAAAGGGCTTTGATTCCAAATAATTTGTCATTGGTTAACTTTAAATGAAAAAAGACTGTCTTCGGACAGGCTTTTTTCTATATAAGTAGCTCGAAGGAAAGTGTTTTTTAAATAAATCATTAAACGATAATAGATAAGTTAATTTAGTTTGTAGGATTTTCGTTTGAAGTAACATGGTGTAAAGAATATGATAGAGAGAGAAGTTTTTGTAGGAAAGGAATTCACGAAATGAAAATAAGCGATTTTTCGATTAAACGCCCTGTATTTACAACCGTCATTATGTTTTTGGTCATCATATTAGGTGCGGTATCCTTCTTGAAAATTCCGGTCACGCTGATTCCGGAATTAAATCCACCAATTGGAGTAGTTGTCACTACATATCCTGGGGCAAGTCCAACTGAAGTTAGTGAAAAAGTGACAAAGCCACTTGAATCTAGTTTATCAACGTTACCTGGGATTAAAACTTTACAATCGTCTTCCCAAGAAGGGGCAAACTTTATCTTGTTACAATTCGATTGGACAACGGATATTGATGACGTACAGATGGATATTATGCAGCGGATTGATCAAACGCCAATTCCAGATGATTCACAAAAACCTCGCTTTTTAAAATTTGACCCTTCTCAGTTTCCCGTTATACAACTCTCACTTCGTGCACCTGATCAAAAGGGTGATGTCCGTGTCATTGCGGAACAATTAGAAAAAGAGTTGCGACGAACGGAAGGTGTAGCAAGTGTCAACGTTTCAGGGGCATTGATTGAAGAAGTACAAATATTACTCAATCAAGAAAAACTTGAAGAAAAGGGCTTGGCACAATCAGATATTGTGCAGTTGATTCAAGCAAGCAATATATCATTTCCTGGAGACCCAATTGAAACAGAAGATGGAAAGCAATTAACAACTCGTATAATGAGTACGTTATCAACAATTAAGGATATAAAAGATTTAGTTATTACAGTTAATCCATTCGATGGAGAAAATCTAACAATTCAGGACGTTGCAACTGTTACATTGTCGGAGCAAGAAATACTGACAGAAACGCGAGCGAACGAAGAACCTGCCGTATTAATGTCGGTCCTCCAAGAATCTGGTGCAAATACAGCAAATGTTTCTACAGCTTTTAAAAAATCTCTTGAAGAACTTTTACAAAAAGACGAATTTAAGGGACTTGAAGCAGACATATTGTTTGACCAAGGGGATTATGTGAAATTAGCTATCAAGAACATCGGTTCAGCTTTAATCTTTGGTGGTTTATTTGCCATGTTGGTATTATTCGTATTCTTAAGAGGAATCAAAAGTCCAATTATCATCGGAATTGCCATCCCATACTCAGTCATTGTGACATTCGTATTGATGTATTTTGCTGACTTTGCACTTAACATCATGACATTAGGAGCGTTGGCACTTGGTATTGGGATGTTAGTTGATAATGCGATTGTTGTGATTGAAAATATTGAACGCCATTTAGGGATGGGGAAAGACTCTAGAAGGGCTGCATCAGATGGCACAAAAGAGGTAGCAGGAGCCATAACTGCTTCAACGTTAACAACAGTTGCGGTATTCGTTCCCGTCATATTTATTACAGGTTTAATCGGACAAATTTTTAAGGAGTTTGCATTAACAATTTCTTTTAGTTTACTTGCATCTTTAGTCGTAGCTTTAACGGTTATTCCGATGTTTGCTAGTTTGATGTTGAAAAAACCTAGAGGAGATGAAGAAACAAAACGTAGACGTTCGAAGTCGTATAATTCGTTTGAACGGTCCGTTAGATGGGCCCTACTACATCGTCCAAAGGTCATCATACTAACAACTATCATGCTTGGGGCATCTGCATTTGCTTTATTTCAAGTAGGCACAGAGTTTTTACCAGCTACTGATGAAGGTTTTGTTAGTATTAATGTTGAACTTGAAAATGGTTCTTCAGCCCCTGCAACGAAAGCAATCGTTGAAAAAGTAGAAGCAATTTTAAAAGAAGATGAAGATGTGGAAGTATACGTCAGTTTAATTGGTGGGACACAGCAAGGGCAATCTCAAGGTGCCTCTGAATCGAATCGAGCAGAAATGTATATCAAGCTCGTACCCTTAGCAAATCGTGACCGCTCAGTATTTGAATTTGTTGAAGACGTTCAATTACAAGTGAAAAAAGAAATTGGCGAAGAGGCAGAAGTTCGTTTTAATTTACAAACAGCTGCAGGATCAACACCGAATTCGCTTTCTTTTACAGTGACAGATACAGAAAAAGAACGGTTAGAGAATGCAGTCTCTGACATTCAAGCTGGGTTAAATCAAGTGGAAACAATCACTGAGGTTTCTAATGACTTAGTAGACACGATAGATGAGATTCAAATGACTGTTAATAAAGAAGCTGCCACTGAATATGGACTGGCCCCTGTTCAAATTGCCAAAACAGTAAATACTGTCACAAGGGGAGCATTTGCTACACAAATCATTTCTGAAAATGAGGATGTGTATGGTGTCTTTGTAAAGTACGAGGAAAAGTACCGAAATAGTATTGAACAACTTAGACAATTAAAACTGCGTACTCCATCTGGCCAATTTGTTGAACTACAAGAATTGGCTACGATTAAAATTGCTCAAGGACCAATTTCAATTCGTCGCACTGATCAAGCCAGCTCTGTCCAGTTTACTTTAAAATACGCATCTACCTTATCTTTAGGAGAGATGTCAGATCAAGTAGATAAAACAATCGCTCAACTAAATTTACCAGAAGAGGTTGATATTAAATTTGGCGGAGATCGAGAGCTATTTGAGAGTGCAATTGATGATATGTTATTGGCGGTTATTCTTGCGATTGTGTTAGTTTATATTGTAATGGCTGCCCAATTTGAATCATTTAAATATCCATTTGTCATTATGTTTTCCGTACCTTTGATGATTATTGGTGTAGCATTTGGTTTATTTATTACACAAACTCCAGTTAGTATTACTGCGGTCATAGGCTTACTCGTCCTTGTTGGAATTGTTGTAAACAACGGAATTATGTTAGTTGATTTTATTAATCAACGAAAAAATCAAGGTTACTCTTCATCTGAGGCCATTGTATCTTCTGTTAAGGACCGAGTAAGACCGATCTTAATGACAGCTCTTACGACAATTTTAGGCTTACTTCCTTTAGCCGTTGGAATTGGGGAGGGGACAGAGATGAATCAACCAATGGGCATTGTTGTTATTGGTGGATTAATTAGTTCGACACTTTTAACGCTTTATATCGTACCTGTCATGTATAGTTTATTAGACCGCGAAACACGCCGGATGCGATCTTAACATGTTATCCTAACTACTTAGCGCAATGAACTACTTGATAGAAAGATTTAAAGCAGTTAAGTTAGTATAAATTTTTGTGGGATAAGGATTTCGTGTAAGTATGAAGTCTTCCAACAAAAAATTTGAAGTAAGAATAAGTTTAAGTTTTACACTTTCAGTGTATATGGTATAATACGTGTACATGAAAACTGAATAGACTTTTGACTGTTGTCAAAGGGGAGTAGCTATAGGGAAACCTATTTCATAGTCGTCATTACATGGCTGTCGCCATCGGTTATGATAGCCATTTAATTAATGTGCTTAGCAAGACCTTTGCCTTTAATTAGGCAGAGGTCTTTTTGTTTTCAAAAAAACGAAAAGGGTGATTTAAATGGAGATTTTATCAGTAGAATTTTTAGTCGCTTTATTATCAATTATTATGATTGATTTAGTTTTAGCGGGTGACAATGCGATTGTTATTGGGATGTCCGCTAAAAACTTACCAGAACACCATCGGAAGAAGGCTATCATTTGGGGAACAGTCGGTGCTGTTATTGTCAGAGTAATTGCAACACTAGCGATTGTGTGGTTACTAAAAGTTCCTGGTTTACAACTTGTAGGCGGAATTATTCTCATCTGGATTGCTTACAAATTATTAAATGATCAGAGTGATTTAGGTGATCATAAAGCTTCTACTAATTTGTGGTCTGCGATGGGAACGATTATTGTAGCGGATACAATTATGGGATTAGATAATGTCTTAGCAGTTGCAGGGGCAGCACATGGGAGTTTTTTATTGGTCGTTTTAGGATTGATTATTAGTGTTCCAATTATGGTATGGGGCAGTACGGTATTTGTTAAGTTAATCGACAAATATCCAGTCATTATTTATATTGGTTCAGGTGTTTTAGCCTTTACGGCTGCAAGAATGATTACGCACGAGCCATTTCTAAAAGGATTCTTTGATTCATATCCGTATGTTGCTTGGATAATGATTCTACTCGTAACATTAGGAGTAGTGCTTGCTGGACGTTTTAAAAATCGTAAGCAAGAAAAGGTAATTAAATAAAAATTGTGAAGGAAAAATGCTAAAAATCACTATGATTTTTAGCATTTTTTTTATTACCCCCTTAAATCACTTAGTGCCAATCGAATAGATAAAGAAAGTGAAAATGTTACTGCAATTTAAGATATTGATAATTATGTAAGAAACATTAAAAGATGCAGGATGTAATGATTCGAATGGTAATCAGTCTAGAAATAGAAGTGGTCGCATAATTAAGTAACATAAATGCTAATTCTTTATACTTGCGTTCAATCATAATGAGAAAAATTCATTTAAAATCTAATGAATGACATTGTTAAATTGGAGAAGAAATCTATTAATAAAACATATCACAAGATAAAAGAAAGACTTCATTTGATGTAACAAAGCTACAAAGGCGAAGCACAAAATAAGAGCAACCATATCAAATAAAGCAAAGTAGAAAGAAGACGAAGTTAACAATAATGACTAAAATATTAGTATCCTGTCATGTAATTTGGCTTTTCATTTGAATGAGAACCCGTTACAATCGATAGAACTTAACTATTGTGCGGAAATGGGGTGAGCTTGTGATACTAGCTCCAATTCAAGGACTATTTGCAAAGAGAGAAACCAAAAATAACGTAGAAGATCTAGTTTTGCAAGCGAGTAATGGAGACGAAGACGTCATGAATGAGCTTCTTACTTCCTATAGTCCTTTTATGAGAAAAACAGCCTCATTTGTTTGTAAGAGGTACATCAGTGAACAAGATGATGAATATAGCATTGCTTTATTCGCATTTCATGAGGCCATCGCACATTTCAAATTAGATAAAAATGCTTCTTTTTTAACTTTTGCCCATCTGCTGATTCGGCGTAAATTGATTGATTATATTCGAAAAGAATCTAGACATAAAGAAATTAGTTTAGGTCAAACGACGTTGGAAGATGAAGAACAATTTGATGCCTATTCAAATATGAGTTCTTCTCACGCATTTGAACAATTTACAGCGACTCAGCAAGCAGAAGAGAGAAAAAATCAGATTATAGAGTTTGAAATACTGTTGAAACCTTATGGATTAAGTTTTCAAGAACTAATCAAAGTATCGCCTTCTCATACAGACGCTCGACAGACGGCTATTCAAATTGCACAAATAATTGTTGAAACTGATGAGTTTTATGAGATGTTGCTCAAGAAAAAAAGGTTACCTATAAAAGAATTAGAAGAGCTAGTTCAAGTTTCACGAAAGACGATTGAACGTCATCGGAAGTATATAGTAGCGATCGTCATCTTACTAAAAAGTGATTTACATTATATTAAAGATTATTTAAAAGGGCGGATGTCATAATGGGCACAAATAAAGGAATTGTGTTTGAAACCTCATCCACATATAGCGTTTTCTTAACTGCAGATGGACATTTTCAAAAAGGAGTTCCTTTATTGCCATCAGTTAGAGTGGGGGAAGAGGCATTTTTTCAACCATACAAAGCTGTTAGTAAAAGCGAAAAGGTATGTAAGATTGCATGGCGTGCGCCAATAGTAACGATGGTAGCGGCCATGTTCATATTATTCTCTGTCCTAATCCCAAGTCAATCTCCTGTATCTGCGTTTATACAAATTGATATTAATCCAAGTATCGAGTTAGGGATTAATGATAACGGAACTGTGTTTGCATTTAAAGGACTTAATCAAGACGGAGTTGAGATCAAACGAGATATTTCCTTTTGGAGAGGAAAATCATTATCTTGGGTGCTTAGTGAAATCGTGAAACAAACAGATTCAATGGTAGGAGATACTAATGAAGTCGGTGTTACCACAATTTTTAAGGATGTCTCAAATCATGAAAAGTTAGCAAAAGTGATTCATTCAGCTATCGCAGATTCTGCGAGTGATTTTTCCGCAAAAAACCAAAAAGTGCAGGTAACAGAAGCTTCGGTAGCGGAAAGAGAATCTGCAATAAATGAAGGGAAATCTGTAAGAAAGTATCATTTAGATCGTCAAAAGGATAATGAACTTAAACAACAGAAATTTAATAATACAGATAAACGTGAGTTAAATACCAAAGAGAAAATGGATACGCCAGGGAAAATTCTTAAAGAAGATAAACGAATATATGAAAAGAAGTCAATAAAAAATAATGATAAGCAATTCCCTATAAATGAAAAATCAAAGAAAATTGAAACGCCTAAAACGAATAAGACCGAAATCAATAAATCCAAAAATAATCTAAAACAAAGCGAGAAAACCAAATACGAACAGAAAAAGACCATTAATTCTAAACAGGATGCCAAAATTTCAGAAAATGCTTCTCGAAAAGAGCAGAAAATCAAAACAAAGGACAAAAAAAATAGCGAACCAACAGAAAAGAAAAAGAATGAAAATCAACCAGATAAAGATAATAAAGGAAAGTAAATAATTAAGTAAATGAAAGAACTTCTCAAAAGAGAAGTTCTTTTATATGTAATCAATGACTTCCTCTTTCTTTTTCTTAAAAAGTTTTTTAGAATAGGAAGATGACTAATAGCGTCTATTGAAAGGATTTGACCTTTTTTATGAATCCAATTTTTCGTCACATCCGAAATCTAACGCCAGCTCAAGCAATTGTCTCGTATTACTTTATTGCAATTGCCATTGCAGTGGGCTTATTAAATTTACCAGGCGTTCATCAAGAAGGCGTAACCGTTGCATTTATTGATAGCTTGTTTACTGCGGTAAGTGCAGTAAGTGTAACTGGGCTTAGCGTATTAAATGTTTCAGAGACCTACACAATTTTTGGAATTGTGATGTTAATGATTATCCTCCAACTAGGAGGAATTGGCATTATGTCGCTTGGAACTTTTGTGTGGTTAATCGTAGGCAAAAAAATTGGTTTACGTGAACGTCAATTGATTATGATTGATCATAACCAACATTCATTATCAGGTGTCGTTAAACTCATTGTTGAAATTATTAAAATTCTATTAATACTGGAATTAATCGGTGCAATCATTTTGACTCTTTATTTTACGCAAGTCTATGACACTTTTTCAGAAGCATTCATACATGGATTATTCGCATCTGTATCTGCAACGACAAACGGGGGCTTTGATATTACGGGAGAATCAATGAAACCGTATAGCAAAGATTATTTTGTCCAAATTATTAATATGATTTTAATTATTTTAGGAGCTATCGGCTTTCCAGTATTAATTGAAATTAAAGCTTTTTTGTCAAACAAAAACAAAAACTTTCGCTTTTCGTTGTTTACTAAAATTACAACTGTAACGTTCGGAATTTTGCTCGTAATTGGAACAGTAGTGATTTTGGCGTTAGAACTGTTTAATTCGTTTCGGGATATGAGTTGGCATGAAGCGCTGTTTTCTGCAATGTTTCACTCGGTATCTTCTCGTTCGGGTGGATTAGTAACAATGGATCTAACGGAGTTTTCATCAGGTACCAACATTTTTATTAGTGCCCTAATGTTTATTGGTGCATCCCCAAGTTCAGTAGGGGGAGGTATTCGAACCACCACGTTTGCAATTGCCATTCTCTTTTTAATAAATTTTGCACGTGGGAAAAATGAGATTCAAATATTTAATCGAGAAATTGAATTAATTGACGTATTTCGATCATATGCAGTTATTATTTTAGCCATTTTTATGGTATTAATCGCTACAATTGCTTTATCAATTTCAGAGCCATCGTTATCCATAACAGCAATTGTATTTGAAATATCTTCTGCTTTTGGGACTTGTGGCATGTCACTTGGAATCACGGATGATTTGTCGAGTTTTGGAAAAGTACTAATTATGTTACTGATGTTTGTAGGCCGTGTTGGGTTGATTTCATTCCTCTTCACTATTGGAGGAAGGACGTCTAAAACGAAATTCCATTTTCCTAAAGAGCGCGTAATCATAGGGTAAAAAAAGAGCAGGTCCTGAAAAATCAGGATACCTGCTCTTTTGCAATAAACCAAAATTGCGGTTCTTGTCCATTCTTGAAGAAAGTTAATAAGTATCCTTCTCGTGAAACTACTTGTTGGTTTTCAAGTTCTTTTAAATCAATACTAAAAGGCACAAGAAGTGTTTGTTTGTAAACTTCACGTTCATGGAGATGGAGTTTAGCATATTGTTCTCCAACAAGATGTGGATTACCAATAATTTTTCGATAAATGGCTGATTGGTCTTCCTTCATCATTTCTTTTTCCCACCAAGGCTTACGAGGTTGGAACTGATGGTGCGCTAAGTAATCTAATTTCATTAAACTTCTAACAATACTCATATCAGCTCGTCCATCATGAATTAAAAACTCTTCTAATCGTTTAAACAAATCCTCAAGTTGATGGCCAATTCGTGACCATCCTTTTTCTTCCCAATAGGTTCCAAAGTCTTGGAAAAAATCAAATGGAGTGGTGAAAGTTACATTAACTAAATATTCAACGGTTTGATCAAGACGATGTGCATTCCAATACTTTTCAAGCACATCTTCTGCTTGTTTGATGCGCAACATATCATCAAAAGTCAACACGTTATTGGCAAATATTTCATATGGTGCTTGATCAACAAATACGTATCCATATTCTTCTGCTTGTACACGCAATCCAGTTCCACGTAAAAGTTTCAAGAAACCTAATTGCAGCTCTTCTGGACCCATCGAGAAGACGTCATTAAATGTCTGCTTAAACGATGCGTAATCTTCTTCAGGTAATCCCGCAATCAAGTCTAAATGCTGTGCGATTTTTCCACCTTCTTTAACCATCGTAACTGTCCGCGTCAACTTAGCAAAATTTTGTTTTCTTTTAACAAGTTCATTCGTTAAGTCGTTTGTCGATTGAACCCCTATTTCAAAGCGGAATAAACCTGCTGGTGCATTGTCATTTAAAAATTGGATTACTTCAGGTCGCATGATATCTGCTGTAATTTCAAACTGGAATACAACGCCTGGTCGGTGCTCATCAATTAAGAATTGGAACATTTCCATAGCATAACTTCTGCTGATGTTAAATGTTCGATCTACAAATTTAATAATTTTAGCCCCATGAGCCATTAAGTACCGAATATCTTCTTTTACTTTTTCCCGATTAAAATAACGAACCCCTACTTCAATAGAAGATAAACAAAATTGGCATGAAAAAGGACACCCTCTACTTGTTTCAATGTAGGTAATACGTTTCGATAAGTGAGGAATATCTTCTTCATATCGATAAGGTGTTGGCATCTCTCGTAAATCAATTTTAGGTCCTTGTGCATGTAGCATGAATTTGTCTTCGAGTAAGTAACAAATGCCAGGAACCTCTTTTAAAGGGATATCTCCATCAATGTAACGGAGGAGTTGCTTAAAGGAAATTTCACCTTCACCCATCACAATAAAATCAATCTCTTCTATACGTCGTAACCAATAGTTTGAGTCGTAAGATACTTCAGGCCCTCCAAGTACGATAATCGTTTCTGGACTGACTTTCTTCAGTAATCGAACAACTTTAATTGTCTCCTCGATATTCCATATATAACAACTGAATCCGACTACTTTAGGTTTTTTTAAGTAGATATCTGAAACAATATTGAAAGCAGGATCTTTTATCGTATATTCTGAAATTGTTGGATTATATTCAGGTTGCGCACTTGCTTTTAGGCATCTCAATGCCAAATTGGTATGAATGTATTTTGCATTTAATGTAGCTAAAACGATGTTCATCTCTAATTCTCCTTCTTTACATCTTCCTATTTTACCAAGATTTTAAGTTAGGAACAATATAAGTCTAAAGAACTATGTCATTCCCTAGTAATTTATGGAATAATCTGAATTAACTGTACTTTATGACTATTTGTGATAATAGATGCTTTCAGAACATATATTTGAGGAAAAGGACGAGAGAGGTACGGTGAATGACTTGTTTAGCGAAAAAATAATAGATACATTCGATTTTCTGTTTTTAGACGATGACGATTCAGTGATTATCTTAAGTAATGTTAATAAAATTATTAAACTAAATGATAAGGCAAAAAAGTTATTCTCCTGTTTAAAAATAGATGACATTACAAAAAAAATGGACGAGTCTTCGCTCGTGATATGGCTACAATTTTTAAAAGATGCAACTCGATTAAACCTCGCAACTTGTCAAATCTCATTATCACATGATTTCCAGGGGAAAATGAAGTTTCATGTTGAAGGCTGTTTTAATCAAGCGACGCTTCAATATATTATTCGCTTTAAACAATTAGCTGTGGAAGAAGAGATAAGTAACATAGAGTTGGGAGGATTAGTAAAATATAAATCCTTTTTTCAATATGCACCTTATGGATTGGTTTTAACAAATAAGAGCGGGGCAATTATTGAGGCCAACCAAATGGTTGAGGCCTTTTTAAATATTTCTACACAAATGATAATTGGGAAAAGTTCGCAAATATTATTTGAATTAATCCCAGACTCTAAACAAATGTCTAAACACTTTTATAAAACATTAGTAGCGAAGGGATCGGCAAAGATGACTTTGCCTGTGGTTGATGAAGAAGGAGAAGCAAAGTATTTTCAAGTTAAAACCGTATTTATGAAAGACGTTCAAATGTATTTGACGATTATACGCGATGATACAGAAACGATTCAATTAAAGAACCAAATTGATCACTCTCGATCATTAACGACTCTCGGTCAAATGGCAGCCAGTATCGCTCATGAAATACGTAATCCAATGACTTCCTTAAAAGGATTTACTCAATTACTATCACATCAAGTTACTCAAGAGGGAAATCAGTATCTTGGTATAATCAATAGTGAAATTAGTCGGATGGAGTCTATTCTTAATGAGTTTTTAGTATTATCAAAACCCACGAAGAGATCTTTCGAATGTTTTTCTTTGTCTTCAATTATCACTCAAGTTGTTGAGTTTATGTACCCACAAGGCTTGCTTCAGGGTATTCAACTTTCATATGTATCAATGCAGCAGTCAGCAGACAATATCAATGGTGATGCATATGAATTAAAAAAAGTATTGATGAACATATTAAAAAATGCATTAGAAGTCATGTCTAGCGGTGGAGAAATTACAATAACCCAATCTTTAACGGAAAATAATCAAATACGAATATCCGTGAAAGATCAAGGGACCGGAATGTCGAAGGATCAAATGAATAAAATTTTTATGCCTTTTTATACTTCGAAAGAAAAAGGGACAGGCTTGGGTCTTGCACATGCAGTCCAAACGATTGAAGAACATGGAGGATGTATTGAAGTTGAAAGTGAAGTAGGTCACGGAACTACGTTTCACTTGTTGCTTCCAGTCTATGTAATGGATGAAATGAAAAATCGTTCAAAAGATGCTTCAAGTTATGTGAAATTGTGAAAAATATTTCAAGATAAACTTATTAAAACAGCCATTTAAGTTTTTTTCTAACATGCGTAAAAATGATCAATAAAAACCGATAGATAGAGGACCTATTTATTTAGAGAAATCGGTATCTACTCATTAACCGAAAAGAATATGGACTACTGGTCAACCTTAAAATCATCTATAATTACTGTTTGCCTGTCAGTCGTGAAAAAAGATGGAGAATCAAGTTACGTCTTGCTACATGATTGATTAAAAAGTTGGATTAAATACTAAATGGTAGAATTAAACAATCTAATAGTATTTTGACAAAGTTCTTCCATTACCTTTATACTTGATTTAATTCGAGATATTAGAAATAAAGGTGATTATATGAAGTCTGAAGAACTATCACAAACGTTAAAATTATTTATTGTACTTTCAAGAGCGCATAAAGCAGTTCATGAAAGCACAAATCATTTTTTTCAATCAAATGGGTTGAATCCTACCGAATTTGCGGTTTTAGAATTGTTATTTCATAAAGGACGTCAACCATTACAAAAAATTGGAAATAAAATATTACTTGCAAGTGGGTCAATTACATATGTGATTGATAAGCTAGAAAAACGAGGATTTATTATCCGCGTATCTAGTCCCTCTGATCGCAGAGTAACATTTGCTGAAATTACTTCAGCAGGACAAGCTTTTATGACAGAACTGTTTCCAGAACATGAAAAACAGTTGCATCAGATGATGGACGTTTTAACTGCTGATGAAAAAGATCAAATGATTGTTCTTTTAAAAAAATTAGGTTTATCTATTAAAGATTTATCGTATTAACGTAAGGGGGGTTCCAAAAGTTCATGAAAAGTGACTTTTGGCGACAGCCCCTTTTGTTATTCTCAAAATGAACCAGTTGATTTCTCGTCAGACTAGCGCTTACCACGGGCCAGCGACAAGTCAATTCCTCGCTTCGCTCCTGCAGGATGTAGGATGTCTCGCTCTCCCATGGGAGTCTCGGTCTCTACTCCAATTAGCCGGTCTAGCTTGCCTATAGAAAATCGGCCTTCTCTGTAAAATGGAGGTTACGAGACCACCACTTCAAAATAGATGATTATTGTGTGCAATCAGTAGATTACTCCCCAACACTATTTCCCGAACAGTACTCATTTTCACTTTCCTATAAGTAGGTACTGGAGTTCCGCAGGTAACAACAGCGAAATCCGACTTCATTCCCTACAGCAGTCAACAAGGCTTCACCATCTTAGATATTCAAAATATGGTTCCGACACACCACTTTTTTTCGTTCATTAAAAGGTGGTGGCAGAAATACCTTACATCCTAATATGCTGTTCAAAGTGATTGTCTACGCTTATTCAAAGAAAATCTATTCCTCACGCAAAATTGAAGAGCCCCTCACAGAAATCATTCCCGTCATGTGGCTTGTATCTGGACAATCCAGGTCCATTGTAACCCTTTGAAAATAGAGAGGAAAAAGGAAGCCTGAACAGCCCTTGAAGATGAGGCGATGAAATAAACCTATGCGCAATGAAAGATTGACCGAGTAAGTTTGTTTGATCATATCGAAGGCAATCGGTAGTTACGGAGATTTTCACTACAGGGCATTGAGATGGTGCACATGGAGTTTAGGATTGTGGAATTCGCTAGCTAATTTTCAGGGGAAAGCATAAGCAATGAAAAAACCGCTGGAGAAAATTGTTTCATTTTTCTCCAGCGGTTTTATTTTAGGGACTTATGGAATTGCCCCATTGTTTATTTTGTTGCGACGGTTTCACCCATTTTTAAAAATGCGTCGGTCATGTCAACATTATGATGATCAAAAATGGTTAATCTTACAATCATATTTCCTCTTTCAAATACAATCCCTGTAACATTTCCTAAGTCAGTTTGCAGCTGATATCCAATCTGATTGGATATCCCAGCGCCTTGTGGAAGTTTTGCTTTATCTGAAATTTTTACTGGTTCTTTCCCAAGGTTGACTGCAAACATAGTTTCCATCATATTGTTTGCGATGATTTCAAAAGAAGCGTCATCTTTTGAAATGGTTTCTATTCTCATAAAGACCGCGGAATTATCAGTTAAGTAAAGTGAGTCTTTATTTGGTTCTTCACCAGTTAAGCTAAAACTATCTAATTTGTAAATTGAATAATTTTGTTCATCGCTTTCTGTTAAGTTAGCAACTTCTTCTTTCATTTCTTCATTTACTGAGAATGAAAGAGACTGCTGTTGTTCTCTCTGTTCACCATCAGTTTGAGTTGCAGGTGATTCTTCTACACTTTCTTTCGGAGCTACCTTAGTCGTCGTTGAGTCTTTCATGCCAGTCGTCTCATCCGTATTACATGCAGTAAGAAGTGACGTTGCAAGAGTGATTGAAGCAAATAAAATCCAAGTTTTTTTCATATCGTATTCCTCCTTCATGTAGTAGACGCCTAGTTGTAGGTTTTCGTTTCAAGTATTAAGTGGTAATACTAAAAATAAGAGAATGGTCATGGTAATATGAGCAACGATGATAAGTGGCATGCTTTTTTTCCATTCATATAAAATGCCCCAAAAAAACCCCGAAACAATAGCTGCTAGAACTCCTAACCAAAAACCACTAAAAGACATAGATAATCCGAAAAGAAATGAAGCAACTAAAACGGCGAAAAATGGACTCATATATGCTTTTAATTTTTGTTGAATAATTCCACGCCAAAATAATTCTTCTCCGGGTGCAATGATTAGGATGAGTAATAAATAATGCCATACTGTCACTGGGCCAAAATTAGTTAAAAAATGATCAATTGAAATTGCTGCTTGATCGGTAAATATGGAAAAAAAACGAAAAGCAGTGGCGATAAGTCCATAGGTGAGTGTACCATAACCAACACCAAATACTAAATACTCCCATGTTTGAACGTCATCTTCAATTTTTCCCGAAATAAAAGATAAAGCCATGATTAATAGCATTGTAAACGTATACATGTACCAAAATGTTTTTTCGTTAGAAAACGTAAAAAAGAGCAATACATAGATTATAGCAAGTAAGACAATCCACCTGAGCTGAGGAGTTACAATTTTCAAAGATGTCACCTCCAATTAATCTTACTTAATATTCCTACTTCGAGTCTTCATCTATGATGGGTGAAGACTCAATTTCTTTAAGGTATACTATTCTATACCGTTTGTGATTAACAACAGTCTTTTCTTCCATCTCAAGTTCCTCAAAGTTTTCCATGATGGTAACATTGACGATAACGGAGTTTTCATTCACTTTTTCGACGATTCCTTGAAGACCATTTTTAAATTCAATAATTGACCCAACTGTTGCAATTTCCACAAACATTCAGCTCCTTCATGCAGTCATATTCAATAGTTTGCATGATATTGTTTCGGACGTAAAGTGTTTTCTGAAAACATGATTAATTCATTTTCAAATTAAAAGGAAGGGGACTTAATATGTCTACATATGAACAGCAACTAAATGATTTAAGTAGTGGAATCGTCGCGTCAATTACTGTAAAAAAAGAAGATTTTTTGTCATTTCGAGAAGTATTGGTTCAAAGGGAAGACTTTAAACATATTAAAGGCGTAGCAAAACAAGGTGGTTTTGTTATTTATACTTATGAATCAATTGCACGCAGCTAATCTAGTGTCATTTTTTGTCGTTTAATGTCATAATTTATGTAACATTAAAATTGACATTTGATGTATAATTATGGATACCATGGCTTTAAACAGGAGGTATCATATGCAAGAATCTATTCTTGAGCAAGTAGAACATATTAGAGAGAAAATGATACAATCTGCTCTTAAACATGGTTTTAGTGATGCTCATACTATTCAATTAAGTGAGAAATTAGACCACTTGTTAAATGCTTATCAAAAAAAAACATTTGAACTACATAAACAATTAAATACTGCTCAAAAAAACTAAACGACGTTTGTTTAGTTTTTTTTTGAGCAGTATTATTTGACCCAAGAATATTTCTTATAGTAATTTTCTGTTCTTATTACTTATCAAGCAACAAAACTTGGGAAACAGAATGATCAAGATTTCTAGGTATTGAGAAATTTTGAGTGAAGGTAATAAGTGAAGAAATGATTCATTAAGAACTAAACATATTCAAAATTTTTTTCATAATAGGTTTAAAACTTTTGATTTCCGGGGAAAGTATATATGAACACAGCAACATTCTCATTTCCCCCTTTTTATAGGACACATTTCCGAAAGGAATGTGTCCTACTTTTTTTGTACTACACATCCTTCAATAGAAATTCATCATTCAGGTAAACAGCCATATTCAATGATTAAAAATTGAACGAAAACGGTTTTTTCCTTTGTATAAAGGTACCTTCATCTATTTAAGTACTTTTAAAGGACTTATCTCACCGGCATCGTCATACGATATAGGGATATGCTGGCTAAAAAAAATCAAGTTTCATACTTGTAGAGTCTTTTCCTTCATAAATTCGGGGTGGTAAATTCTTTTTATATTTTCCGAATGTTCAGATGCTTAAATTTGGGAATTTTGATACACTAAATCTTAAAAGATAATGAATGATATACACGGAGGTTACATAATGAAAAAACAATTACATGTTGGATTTGTAGGTACAGGAGTAATGGGGAAAAGTATTGTTAAACACATCTTATCTGCAGGATATGAAGTATCCATTTATACGCGTACAAAAGTTAAAGCAAAAGATTTATTAGAGTTAGGTGCAACTTGGAGTCAAACACCTGGGGAAGTCGCTGCAAAAGTGGACGTGATTTTTACGATGGTTGGATATCCATCAGATGTAGAAGAAGTGTATAACAGTGAACAAGGGATATTTGCAAAAGGAAAAAATGGTTTAATCGTCGTTGATTTGACGACTTCAACTCCTACTCTAGCCATAGAATTATATAATCAATCAAAAAGTCTTGGAATGAATTCTCTTGATGCGCCAGTTTCAGGGGGAGATGTAGGGGCTAAATCAGGTAAATTGTCAATCATGGTTGGTGGAGAAAAAGAACTATTCGATAAGATAAAACCATTGTTTGATTTATTCGGGGAACAAGTTGTTTATCAAGGTAATGCAGGAGCAGGCCAACATACAAAAATGGCTAACCAGATTGCGATTGCATCTTCTATGATTGCAGCATGTGAGGCAATAACATATGCCAAAGAAGCACAGTTAAATCCAGAAACGGTATTAAAATCAATTACGATGGGTGCAGCGGGATCTTGGTCTTTGACTAATTTAGCACCGCGAATGTTAAAAGAAGATTATGAAGCAGGGTTTTTCATGAAGCATTTTATTAAAGATATGGGCATTGCATTAGAAGAAGCTCAGAAAATGAATCTTCAATTGCCAGGGTTAGAAATGGCATATAGGATGTATCAAAGTTTAGCTGAACAAGGACTTGAAAATGAAGGGACACAAAGTTTAATAAAAGCTTACAAAAATAGGTAGAAAAGCGAGGGGTAAGAGTGGGCGATCAACAAAGGACTCCACGTAGTCCAATAGCTCTTTATTTATCATTACCGATTTTGTCGTGGGCTTTTTATGACTTTGCAAATACGATTTTTTCATCGAATATTAACACGATTTTTTTCCCTTTCTATACCGATGAAGTGATTGGAACAAGTGCTGCGAAACAGCAAGTAGCGAGCACGTTTGTTTCATATGCGAATGCAGTTGCCAGTATGTTTTTAGTCATGTTTTCCCCTTTGTTCGGTGTATGGATTGATCGGACGGGTTATAAGAAACGATTTATAGTTTGGTTTGCATCCATATCAATTATCGCTACATTTATGATGGGGGTTTTTGGAGGAATTAATACAAACTCTTTATTGTGGGGCGTTCCGCTCTCTTATGTATTAGTCGTCATAAGTTTCGTAATTGCAAAATTCTTTTTCAATTCAAGCCTTGTTTTCTATGATTCCATGATGAGTGATTTGGGCACAAAGCAAGAAATGCCGTTAATTTCTGGATTTGGGGTGGCAGTAGGATATATTGGGACAATTGTTGGATTACTAGTCTACTTACTAGTGAATGAAGGGGAATTTTATAAAGCATTTATCCCTACCGCTATATTGTATTTACTTTTTTCATTACCGTTGTTTTTTATCAATAAAGATACTCCAATCCCTAAAAATCAACGTATAAAAGGTTCTTTTTTTGATGGTTATAGAGAAATCTTCAAGACATTTAAAGATATGAAATCACATCGTTCTGTGTTTACATTTATGATGGCTTACTTCTTTATAAATGATGCAATCGCTACTACGATTGCCATGATGGCAATTTATGCTACAGTCATCGTAGGTTTTACTTCCGGGCAATTCATTATTTTGTATCTGGTCTCTACGGTTTCTACCATCATTGGTTCTTTTGTGTTTGGATATATTACCAAAAAAATTGGAGCTAAACATGCTGTAACAATTGTGGCAATGTTAATGATTGTTTCACTATTTGTAGCAGTATTCGCTTTCGATCAGTGGATGTTTTGGATAGCTGGAAGTATGTTTGGAGTGTCACTTGGTTCAATGTGGGTTACGTCTCGTACACTTATTATCGAGTTAACGCCCGATGATAAACGGGGACAATTCTTTGGGCTCTTCGCATTCTCAGGAAAAGTTTCTTCCATTATTGGACCAGCACTTTATGGGACAATTACTTATCAATTACAAGAATATGGGTCGATTGCCAGTAGAATTGCATTATCAACATTAATTGTTATGACCATAATCGGACTCATCATTCATTTACGCGTAAAGCATAACGACGCAAAAATCAGTTTGAACTAATTATTTCATAAAATAAC
>JBFGKX010000010.1:0-30028 GCA_041576455.1 Paenisporosarcina sp.
CTCTAGAATGATCGATAAATCCCCAGTTTGATCGATAAACCTTCTAGAATGATCGATAAAATTTTTCTTAATGATGCTACCCTATGCAAAGGTCTTTTTCACGAGAAGAAAACTATCTAACTTTTTAATCACTCAACAGAAGAGTAGCGAAAACAGAACCAACTAAGCCTCTTTGGACCAATAAGTTAACTAGGCAATGAGACGAGTTTGATCGATAAATCTCTAGAATGATCGATAAAAGCTCTAGAGTGATCGATAAATCCCCAGTTTGATCGATAAACCATCTAAATTGATCGATAAATTTTTCAGTTAGGTGATGCCTCCGTATGTAATAGCTATTTACAGTGGAGGAAAAACAACTTATTAACCAATCTCTAATGCACCCACTCTAACAATACTAATTATTCCTAAGAAATACACACACACATCCACACTAGCAGGGCAGCGTAGACGAAACCAATACGTTAAATAGCAAATGAAACGAGTTTAATCAACAAATATTTCTCATTTCATTGATCAAATCTTTAAAGTCATTAAAAAATCCATCTCAAAATCAAATAACCAATCTCTTATCTCGGACCACGCTTTATAATTAAAGAATCTAGCATCAAGTAAAGTATATTTCAAAAAAACTGTCACATTGCTTACTCTTTATGCTTTTGTTCAATTCAATTTGGTTTGTGAAGCTATCCGTTAGATAAAGGTCATATTGATGTATAATGAAAGCATATTAAGAGTGCGAGGGATTAGTTTATGACGAAACGGCCTATTGTAGAAGCGATGCAACATTTCCATAAAAGCCAAAATATATCGTTTCATGTACCAGGCCATAAACATGGGAGCCTATCTGATTTGCCACATGCGTTTAAAGAGGTGATGCAGTTTGATTATACAGAACTTAGTGGTCTGGATGATTACCATCACCCGGAGGGAATAATTAATGAAGCACAGGCTTTATTAGCTAAAACGTATGGGGCAACATATAGTTACTTCCTAGTCAATGGTTCAACTGTGGGGAATTTAGCCATGGTGTATGCAACATGTAGACAAGGAGACTTAGTGTTAGTGCAACGTAATGCTCATAAATCAATATTTCATGCACTAGAATTGGTTGGTGCACAACCTGTGTTTTTAACACCAGAATGGGATATGTTGACCCTAACACCTAGTCATGTCAGTTTGAAAACGATTAATAGGGCAATTGAACAGCATCCTAAAGCAAGAGCGTTGATTTTAACTCATCCTACATATTATGGAGTCGTTAATCTTGAGATGAGTCAAGTAATCAAGTTAGCTCATTCACGTGATATTCCGGTACTAGTTGATGAAGCACATGGTGCACATTTCGTTGCAACAGATGATTTTCCGAAGTCAGCAATTGAGATGGGGGCTGATGTTGTGGTGCAGTCTGCGCATAAAACACTTCCTGCTTTAACCATGGGTTCATTTTTACACATTCAGTCGACGCGTATTTCAAATGATAAAGTCAATCGTTATTTGCGAATGCTTCAATCTAGTAGCCCATCCTACTTATTACTTGCTTCATTAGATGATGCAAGACATTATATTTCGATGTATGCACATGAAGACTTTCTACTATTTAATAAAGCACGGATTAATTTTATCGTGGCCTTAAAAATGATTTCTTCTTTAGAAGTGATAGAAGTCGATGATCCTTTAAAATTTATCTTAAGGATGTCTAACTTTACTGGATACACATTGCAAAAACAGCTGGAACAACAAGGTATCTATGTAGAGCTAGCTGATCCTGAGCAAGTATTATTCATTTTGCCTTTATTAAAAGCAGAGCATTTATTTTCATTTGACGAAATCCATTTGAAGGTTAAACTGGCTGTTGAAGCATGCTTAAATGAACAAAAGGACAAAGTGGCAATCAAATATATCAACGACGATCAAGTACTTTCAATCTTAGCTATATCTTATGAAGAATTAAAGGAAGCAGAAACAGAATGGATTTCATATAACGATTCAAGTGGAAGAATTTGTGCAGGGATGGTTATTCCTTATCCACCAGGTATTCCACTATTTATTCGAGGAGAACAAATTACAAAAACTAAATTACAAATGCTTGCAGATTATATAGCTAGTGGAGCAACGATTCAAGGCGAACATGATTTAAGTCGTAATCAGTTGCTTGTTGTGAAGGAGGAAAAAACATGAATAATCAAGGCTATTTTATTACAATCGAAGGACCAGAAGGGGCAGGAAAGACGACTGTGATGAGTGAAGTCGTAACCCAATTGACGAAAGAAGGGTATGACATCGTCTCAACTCGTGAACCAGGAGGTATTCGCATTTCTGAACATATCCGCGAAGTAATTTTAAAAAATGATTACACGGAAATGGATGGTCGTACGGAAGCTCTTTTATATGCGGCGGCAAGACGACAACATTTAGTTGAGAAAATTGCACCGGCGTTAAATGAGAATAAAATTGTTCTATGTGACCGTTTTATTGACGCTTCGCTTGCTTACCAAGGGCATGCTCGAGGCTTAGGTATTGATGAAGTTCTGTCAATTAATGAATTTGCAATTGGCAAAATAATGCCCAATTTAACGTTGCTATTTGATTTAGAACCGTCTATTGGATTAAATCGAATAGCGAAGCACGATGAGCGGGAGAAGAATAGACTAGATGATGAGAGTTTGGCATTTCATGAGGCAGTTCGAGAAGGATATCAAAAAATCGTTAAACGTTATCCAGATCGAATTACCGTAATCGATGCTTCAAAGTCCCAAGAAGAAGTAACAAAAAATGTGCTGAATGTTCTGAAAAATTCTCTTGATTCACGTATGAATTGAAGGATCTTTTCATGTTATAATAATAGGAAGAACTTCCGGAAAAGGGGTTGAGCTGATGAAACTTATCGTGGCTGTTGTTCAAGATCAAGATAGTAACCGATTATCAAGTGCACTGACAAAAGGTGAATTTCGTGCAACCAAATTAGCGAGTACTGGTGGTTTTTTACGATCAGGAAATACAACGTTCCTTATTGGTACAGATGATAAATTAGTACCAAGTGCGCTGGATTTAATTCGTGATAATTGTCGTTCTCGAGAGCAAATGGTGGCTCCAGTATCACCTATGGGAGGAAATGCAGACTCATATATTCCTTATCCAGTAGAAGTTGAAGTTGGTGGTGCAACAGTATTTGTGCTTCCGATTGAACAGTTCCATCATTTTTAATGCAATTATAAAGCAATCGTTCACGTGTGAATGAATTTTATGCAGTCATACACGAAAATCCCGTGTTCCCCGGAACACGGGTTTTTAAAAAGAAAGGGTGAGCAACTTCATGGATGCAAACCTAACAAACGTAATGCAATTACAACCGACAGTAATGAAATTGCTTCAAGCGGTTTATCACAAAGAGCGAGTTGCACACGCATATCTTTTCGAAGGGGCTAAGGGCACTGGGAAAGTAACCGTTATGCGAGCTTTTACTAAATTATTGCTCTGTGAACATCCGGTTCAAAATGTTCCATGTGAAACATGTCGTGGATGCAGAAGGTTCGAATCTGGCAATCATCCAAACTTCATTCAAATTGAACCAGATGGACAAGATATAAAAAAAGACCAAATGTTACAGTTAATTTTTGAGATGAATAAAACGGGCCTTGAAGCTGGCCGTAAAATATATGTGTTACATCGGGCTGATAGGTTAAATGCCTCTGCCGCAAACACTTTACTTAAATTTCTTGAAGAACCTGAAGGATTGGTCACAGCGATATTATTAACCGAGAAAGCGCATGCAATTTTACCGACGATTCGATCGCGTAGCCAAATTATTTCTTTTCCTTCGATACCATATGAAGAACGTGTGAAAGTGTTGATTGAAACGGGTTTGACAGCATCAATGGCAGCAACAGTTTCCATGTTAACGAATGATTTAGAAGAGTCTTTACAGTTAGCAAAAGATGAGCAGTTTGCACAGGTTCGAAAAACAGTGTTAAAATTAGTAGAGGCAGTTGAAACAAATGTACATGAAGCGATGCTGACAGTACATGAAGAGTGGCTACCTTTGTTAAAAGAAAAAGAAGAAACAGAACGAGCATTGGATTTACTTTTATTCGCATATCGCGATTTAGTGGCAGTTAAGGCTAATAGTGAAGCAACCCATACGTATCCGGATTTTATGCCATTTTATCAACAACGTGCGCTACATATAACATTTGAGCAGTTGTCACATAAAATTGAGGCCATATTAAAAGCGAAGCAACAATTGCATCGAAATATGAATCGGACACTGCTAATGGAACAGTTGATGCTGAATCTGCAGGAGGGATTTTCATTTGTATAATGTGGTAGGTGTCCGTTTCAAAAAGGCGGGTAAAATATATTATTTTGATCCAGCTGATTTTCCTTTGGAAAAAGATCAGTATGTGATTGTAGAAACAGCAAGAGGGATAGAATATGGGAAAGTAGTTGTCCCTGTAAAGCAAGTGGAAGAGCACGATGTCGTACTCCCCCTAAAGCAAGTGGTACGTCCTGCTGATGAGCGGGATCGTCTACAAGTAGATGAAAATCAATTAGAATCGAAGCAAGCTTTTGAGTTAGGTACCGAAAAGATTGTAGAGCATACGCTAGATATGAAGCTAGTTGATGTAGAGTACACGTTTGATCGCAATAAAATCATTTTTTACTTTACAGCTGAGGGACGCGTAGATTTCCGAGATTTAGTGAAAGATTTAGCATCCGTCTTTAGAACACGAATTGAGTTGCGTCAAATTGGCGTGCGTGATGAAGCGAAAATGCTTGGAGGAATTGGTCCTTGTGGTCGCATGTTATGCTGCTCCACATTTTTAGGTGATTTTGAACCAGTTTCAATAAAAATGGCGAAGGATCAAAATTTATCTCTTAACCCTTCTAAAATTTCAGGTTTATGCGGACGCTTAATGTGTTGCCTTAAGTATGAAAATGATGAGTATGAATCGGCAAAAGAATTAATGCCAGATATGGGCGCACGCATTTCTACTCCTGAAGGAAAAGGGAAAGTCGTGGGTATTAATTTGTTAGAACGTGTGATGCAAGTCGAGTTTGCTGAACAACGTGTACTTGACTATACATTGGAAGAAATTCAACAATATGAAGAAAACCAAGTGTAATGGACTGAACAATGAGGTGATGTACATGAAAGATCGTAATTTTTTAGATACGGTTATGGAGTTTGAACAGCAACTAGAATCATTGCAAGGGCAATTCCATGCACTTAAAGAGTTTGTAGCCTTGATGATGGAAGAACATCAATCTTTAGAACAAGAAAATTTCCACCTTCGTAAGCGGCTTGATGAAATTCATGCTGCAGAAGAGGAAGTATTAAAACAGTCTGAACTGAATCAAAAAAAATTAAGTCGTATTGATATTGGAGAAGGTTACGATAATTTAGCACGCTTATATCAAGAAGGTTTCCATGTGTGCCATGTTCACTTTGGAAGCTCGCGTAAAGGTGAAGATTGCTTATTTTGCCTCTCCTTTTTAAATAAACAAAACGGGTGATGAAAGACTGATTCCACTAGAAGCTAGTGGATGTCGGTCTTTTGTTATGTCGGAGGGTTCAACAAATGGATATTCAGTTACAACATGATGAAAGATTGGACTATTTATTGGCAGAAGAGCTTCGTATTATTCAAAGTCCGTCGGTTTTTTCGTTTTCTTTGGATGCCGTCTTGCTAGCAAAATTTACGTATGTGCCAATTAAACAAGGGGCTATTGTTGACTTATGTTCTGGAAATGGAGTCATTCCATTATTTTTAAGTGCACGTACAAAGGCGAAAATCACGGGTGTTGAATTGCAACCTCGATTAGTTGATATGGCTAAGCGTAGTGTCTCTTATAACCAGTTAGATGAACAAATCAGCATTCTCGAAGGGGATGTGAAATTGATTCCTCAACACATAGGAATTGAAAAGTATGACGTTGTCACATGTAATCCACCATACTTTCCTGCACATGAAGCCAGTAACAAAAACCTAAAAGAACACTTAGCGATAGCAAGACATGAAATTCACTTAACATTAGAAGAAGCAGTACTATCTGCCAGTCAATTGTTAAAACAGGGCGGTAAAGCAGCATTTGTTCATCGACCAGGTCGTTTACTAGATATTGTAACGGCGATGAGAGCGAATCGAATTGAGCCAAAACGCATTCGCTTTGTTTACCCAAAAGAAGGAAAAGAAGCAAATACGTTATTAATTGAAGGCATCAAAGATGGCAAGCCAGACCTAAAAATTCTCCCGCCGTTATACGTGTACAATGAGGACGGGGAATATACTGAAGAAGTGCGAGAGATGTTATATGGAAAGAGTAAGTGAACATGTCTTTTATGTACTTGAATGTGTAGATGGCTCTTATTATGCTGGTTATACCAATGATCTCCATAAACGAGTTCATGTGCATAATAGTGGAAAAGGGGCAAAATACACACGAGCAAGGCTTCCTGTGCAATCTATTTATCACGAAGTTCACGACACGAAACAACTAGCAATGAAAGCAGAATATGCATTCAAACAATTAACGAAAAGTAAAAAAATAGAGTATATGCTAAAAGGAACGGAAGGTGACCAAGGATGAACACGCAAAAGAGTTTTTCTGGACAATCTGCAACTGGCATATTATATCTAGTCGCAACCCCAATTGGAAACTTAGAGGACATGACAGTTCGTGCCATCCGTATGATGAAGGAAGCTGACTATATTGCAGCAGAAGATACACGCAATACAAAGAAGCTGTGTAACTACTTTGAAATTAACACGCCACTCATTAGTTACCACGAACATAATTTGGAGTACGGTGGGGAAAAACTTCTTGAACTTTTAAGAGATGGGAAAAATATTGCGCTTGTTAGTGATGCGGGATTGCCATGCATTTCTGATCCAGGAGCGGATATTGTAGCAAAAGCCGTAGCGGAGAATTTATCTGTGGTGCCAATACCTGGTGCAAACGCGGCACTAAGTGCATTAATTTCATCTGGTCTTCCAACATTATCATTTACCTTTTTCGGCTTTCTTCCAAGACAAAAGAAGGAGCGAAAAGTTGCACTCGAAACGATTCAATACCATCAAGAAACGATGCTTTTTTATGAAGCGCCGCATCGTTTGAAAGAGACTTTACGGGATGCGATGCAAATATTAGGGGGCTCACGTAAAGTAGTATTAGCACGGGAAGTAACGAAAAAATTCGAAGAGTTTGTGAGAGGGACTTTAGAAGAAGCGTTAGAGTGGGCAGAAAGTGAAGAATTGCGTGGAGAATTTGTGATAGTTATTGAAGGTTCAACAGAGGAGAACCCAGCTGTAACTGAAAAATGGTGGATGGAATTATCCATTATTGATCATGTCAATCATGTGATCGAACATCAATCACTCTCATCAAAAGAAGCAATTAAAGTAGTCTCTAAAGAACGAGGTATACCTAAGCGGGATGTTTATCAAGAATTTCATATAGATGCATAAAAAATCCGGAGAGGCCCATGGTCCCTCCGGATTTAATCTTATTTGTTCATGTTAGATTGAATTTCTTTTACTAACAAATCTGCACCTTCTGCACTTAAGATCAGTTTTCCGCCTACTAAACGTAGATTGTCATCTGAGACTTCGCCAGTAACAGCACATGTCATATTTGGTAAATATTTTTTTAGAATAATTTTATCTTCATCAACGTAGATTTCCAATGCATCTTTTTCTGCTATACCTAATGTACGGCGAAGTTCTATTGGAATAACTACTCGACCTAATTCATCAACTTTACGTACGATACCTGTAGATTTCATGAAAAGTACCCCTCTCGAATTATAAAAGTAATTCGTCAAAATTCGACATTTATTGCTTGTCTGTTAATTATCATACCAAGTACTACCATATACGTCAATAATTTTCGCTTTTAATTCAAAGTAATTTTTGATAAAAATATGATATTTTAACGTAAAAATATAGTATTTTTGATATTTTTACAGACATATGTCAAATATATGACAATAAATGAAATTTATTTGAATAATATTCCTACTAAACATTATTCGACATTATCCGCAAATCTTCTAGCATTGAAACAAAAGAAGGACTCAGATAGAATAGAACTACTACTTTGTAAGCACGAAAGGACGAATTTACTTGGACACTCAACAGAATTCATTTTATATTACGACGCCTATTTACTACCCAAGCGGTAAGTTTCATATTGGTACAGCTTATACAACGGTAGCATCAGACGCGATGGCTCGTTATAAGCGCTTACGTGGATTTGATGTTCGTTTTTTAACTGGCATGGATGAACACGGACAAAAGATTCAAGAAAAAGCGCAAGAAGCAGGTAAAGATCCGCAAACTTATGTCAATGAAATAGCAGAAGCTGCTAAAAAAGTTTGGGAATTAATGGACATTTCATATGATGATTTTATTCGTACCACAGAGCAACGTCATCAAGAAGGTGTTGAGAAAATTTTTCAACTCTTTTTAGACAATGGTGATATTTATAAAGGGGAATATGAAGGTTGGTATTGCACCCCTTGCGAATCGTATTTTACTGAAAAGCAATTAGAAACTGGGAGTTGTCCAGATTGTGGACGAGCAGTCAACAAAGTGAAAGAAGAATCGTATTTCTTCAATATGAAAAAATACGCAGATCGTTTATTAAAGTATTACGAAGATCATGTAGAATTTATCGAACCTGAATCAAGAAAAAATGAAATGATTAACAACTTCATTAAACCGGGATTAGAAGATTTATCTGTGTCTAGAACTTCATTTGATTGGGGGATTCGTGTACCAGGAGATGCCAAACATGTTATTTATGTATGGGTAGATGCGTTATCAAATTACATTACAGCTCTTGGGTACAAATCAAATGATGAATCTTTATTCAATAAATATTGGCCTGCAGATGTGCATGTCGTTGGGAAAGATATTGTTCGTTTCCATACGATTTATTGGCCAATTTTCTTAATGGCACTAGATTTGCCATTGCCAAAGAAGATATTTGCTCACGGTTTCATCATGATGAAAGATGGCAAAATGTCAAAATCTAAAGGAAATGTTGTTACGCCAGAACTATTAGTGGATCGTTATGGTTTAGATGCTACTCGTTATTTCTTATTACGTGAATTGCCATTTGGAGCAGATGGTGTCTTTTCACCAGAAGCTTTTGTAGAACGTACAAATTTTGATTTAGCAAATGATTTAGGAAACTTATTAAATCGAACGGTTTCAATGATGAATAAGTACTTCGATGGCGTTATTCCAACAGAAAATAATGAACCAACGGAGTTTGATGCGACATTACAAGCCCATGCGACTGAAGTAAAAGATAAGTATGAAAACAATATGGAAAAAATGCAGTTTAGTATCGTGCTAAGTGATTTATGGTCACTCGTTTCACGTACTAATAAATACATTGATGAGACACAACCATGGGTATTAGCGAAAGAAGAATCAGATAAACCAAAACTTGGATCCGTTATGTGGAACCTAGCAGAAAGCCTTCGTCAAATTGCGGTGTACCTACAACCATTTATGACTAACGCACCGAAACAAATTGCGGAACAATTAGGATTGTCTGCAAATGATTTAACGTGGGAATCATTAACTAATTCTTCTAGCATTGCCACTGGAACTAAAGTGATTGAAAAAGGGGTACCAATCTTCCCAAGACTAGAAGTAGAGGTTGAAGTAGCCTACATTCAAGAAGAAATGCGTGGTCCCGTTCAAGCAGTAGAACTTGAAGTTATAGAAGAAGAGGTGCCTGAAGTACCTGAAATTACAATCGATGAGTTTTTAAATGTAGATTTACGTGTCGCAACAGTTACAGCTTGTGAAGCAATTCCAAAAGCAGATAAATTGTTGAAGTTGCAAGTGGATTTAGGATATGAGCAACGTCAAGTGGTGTCTGGGATTGCTAAAAGCTATAAACCAGAAGAGTTAGTGGGACAAAAAGTAATTGTTGTCGCAAATTTAAAACCTGTTAAACTCCGTGGAGAATTGTCTCAAGGAATGATTCTTGCTGGTGAAAAAGATGGATATTTAACACTTGCAACGGTAGATGAGAAATTAGAAAATGGGGCAAAAGTTAAATAGAGCTAATCTATATAAGCCTGTTCAGCAAACGCGGAACAGGCTTATTTCTTGTCTAACAGAAATGGGACATGCTATTATTTTTGAATGCTTACCCATCACAAAAATTTTAAAGTTTGCGGTAGGAATAAAAAGTACGTATTAATAGTTAAAAACCACAAATTAGACGGTCCAAAATAGAATGATTTTTTCATAAAAAAATGATGTGAGGCGATTATTCATGTACATTGATACACATGTTCATTTAAATGCAGACCAATACGATGAAGATTTAAAAGATGTCATCAATCGAGCGCTTGAAGCTAAAGTTAATCATATGGTTGTCGTTGGGTTTGACCGTAAAACGATTGAACGTGCACTATCCTTGGCTGAACAATATGATTTTATCTATGCAGTTGTGGGGTGGCACCCAGTAGATGCAATAGATTGTACAGAAGAAGACTTACAATGGATTGAGGAATTAGCAGCGCATCCTAAAGTGGTGGCTATTGGAGAAACAGGCCTTGATTATTACTGGGACAAATCTCCACACGAGGTTCAACAAGAAGTATTTCGTAAACAAATTCGTTTAGCCCAAAGAGTAAATTTACCAATTGTCATTCATAACCGTGATGCAACTGAGGATGTGGTTCGCATTTTGCAAGAAGAACATGCAGAGAAGACCGGTGGTGTTATGCATTGTTATGGAGGAAGTGTGGAAACTGCGAAAATTTGCATCGACTTAAATTTCATGATTTCTCTTGGAGGACCCGTAACATTTAAAAATGCAAAAAAACCTAAAGAAGTAGCTACCGAAATTCCATTAGATTATTTAATGATAGAAACTGACGCTCCCTATTTAGCACCTCATCCACATAGAGGAAAACGGAATGAACCGGCTCTCGTGACACTCGTTGCGGAAGAAATTGCTCGTTTAAAAAACATATCGATTGAAGAAGTGGCAAAAGCGACAAGTGAAAATGCCATAAAATTTTACAAACTTTCTGTATAAAATATACCTAGTTATCCAATACTTGGATTATGGAGGTTTTCAACCAGAATAGTTTGACTAATCTCAAATGGTTGACAGTCATTTTTTTAATCTATATAATCCAACGAGTGATAAGGAGGCGTTTTTCATGTCAAATAATTCCATGAAAAACCTGTTCGTTAAAACATTGAGGAGTAAACAAATTGGTTTAACTGTAATTGCAGTTATCTTGTTTGTTTCAGTCATTTCAGCCGTTCTACTTATAGGAACGAAAAATACTGTCGCTTTGACGGTTAATGGTATACAACAAGAAGTTTACACCCATGCAGATACAGTTGGAGAATTGTTAAGTGAACAAAACATTCAAATCTCTGACGCTGATTTAGTGTCACCCTCAGTGAACACCACGATAGAAGAAGGTATTTCAATCGAGTGGGAACAGGCAAAAACTATAACGATTACAGTTGATGGAGAAGTTAAAACCATCGATACGACTGCTAATCAAGTAAGTGAAGTTCTAGCGGAAGCTAAAATCGAAGTTTCTGAGCATGATAAATTAATACCTGCGCTTAATGCAAAGGTCGGATCTAATGGAATCATTGAGATTGAAAAAGCGTTTCAAGTAACGCTAGTAGATGGAATCAATGAAAAGAAGGTTTGGTCCACTTCGACTACGGTCGCTGACTTTTTAAAACAACAAGAAATTCAGATGAATGAATTTGATCGTGTCGAGCAAAGAATGGAAGAACTCGTGATTCCAAACGATGTTATACAAGTCGTTCGCGTAAAAAAAGTCACCGATGTAGTGGAAGCAGAAATGAATTTCGCTGTTGAAACACGTAAAGATAAGAACTTGCTTAAAGGAAAAGAAAAAATTGTGCAAGAAGGTAAAAAAGGGCTGATTAAACGAACCTATGTCGTTATTTCTGAAAATGGCAAACGTGTTTCTCGTGTTTTAAAAGACGAAAAAGTCGTGAGTAAACCTTCAAAGAAAGTAGTAGCCGTAGGGACGAAAGTCGTAACAGCAACTGTTTCACGTGGTTCTTCAGAAGCACCATCTGAAGGGAAAGAATTCTATGTAACCGCAACGGCATACACCGCTTATTGCACTGGGTGTTCGGGGATTACAGCAACTGGTATTGACCTTCGATCAAATCCAGGATTAAAAGTAATTGCGGTAGATCCACGAGTAGTGCCACTTGGTTCTAAGGTTTGGGTTGAAGGCTACGGTTATGCAATTGCCGGAGATACTGGCGGAGCAATAAAAGGCATGAAGATTGACTTATTTATGGCATCAAGAGACAATGCCTTAGCATTTGGCCGTAAACAAGTTAAAATTAAAGTGTTAAACTAGTTTAATCTAGCTTTCCCAAGCAATTTGGGAGAGCTTTTTGTCTATGTATGAGCTTTTCTGTACAATAAGACCTAGCGCGAGTAAAATAGGCAAAGAACCATTTGGAAATGAGGCATCGAACTGTGTTTATTGAAGAGGTTATCGTGGTTGAAGGAAAAGATGATACAACTGCAATTAAACGTGCTGTAGGAGCGGATACGATTGAAACTAATGGCTCTGCAATTTCTGCAGAAACCCTTCGTCGGATTCAACATGCACATACCAAAAGAGGTGTCATTGTTTTTACTGACCCAGATTACCCCGGAAGGCGAATTCGTGCCATTATTGAAGAGCAAGTTCCAGGTGTGAAGCATGCATTTTTACCAAAAGAAAAAACCATTGCAAAAAATGGCAAAGGACTAGGGATTGAGCATGCGGCGGATGAAGATATTCGTCTAGCACTTCAAAATGTGTACACTCCTAGAATTACACAAAATCAAACTGAAGAAATACCACTTCATCTATTAATGAGGTCACGTTTAATCGGACACCCTGCCTCTAAAGTTCGTCGCGATCGACTCGGGGAACTATTGCAAATAGGATATACGAATGGAAAACAACTTCAAAAAAGACTATCAATGTTCCAAATTGAAATAAATCAATTTGAAGAAGCCCTAGCACAGTTGGATCAGGAGGAAACACATGAGTAAAGATATAGCAACCCCAAAGCGCACACAAGAAATTTTGAAAAAGTACGGATTCTCATTTAAAAAGAGTTTAGGACAAAACTTTTTAATTGATCCAAATGTACTCCATAATATCGTTAGCCATGCAAACTTGACCAAAAGTTCAGCAGCTATTGAAATTGGGCCTGGAATTGGTGCACTGACAGAGCATCTAGCGCGACAAGCAGGGCAAGTTGTTGCTTTTGAAATTGACCAGCGTCTGCTACCTGTCTTAGCAGATACACTATCTCCTTACGACAACGTTGAAATTGTGCATTCAGACATTCTCAAAGCGAATGTGTCGGATATGATGCAAGAAAAATTGGCTGATTTTGAAGATGTAATGGTCGTGGCCAATTTACCGTATTATGTAACTACGCCGATTTTAATTAAACTACTCATGGAGAAGTTACCTATTCGCGGAATGGTTGTTATGATGCAAAAAGAAGTAGCGGATCGTATTACAGCAAAACCAAGTACAAAAGCATATGGCTCATTGTCAATTGCCATTCAATATTATATGAAGGCTGAAATTGCTATGACAGTTCCTAAAACGGTATTTATTCCACAACCTAATGTTGATTCTGCGGTCATCAAATTAACACGTCATGAAACTGCCCCAGTGTCAGTCATCGATGAAGACTTCTTATTTACTGTTTCTCGTGCTTCATTTGCTCAACGGAGAAAAACCATTCTAAATAACTTACAATCACAATTGCTAAAAGGAAAAGAAAAGAAAGAGTTGATTTTAACGGCACTAGAAGCGGCAGGCGTTGATCCAACTCGTCGGGGTGAGACATTATCGATTCAAGAATTCGGTCAATTAGCGGATTTACTGTATCCGGATTTTAAAGAATCATCAAGTTTATAACAAACTCAGCACATTTTTTTATAAAAAAAGAGGTCAATTTAAATAAATTTATTGACAAGTGCTTTTGTACATTGTTAAAATAATAAATTTGATTGACAATTTTTTTGTGGTATGATATACTTATCACTAAGTGAGGTGTAAGCGAAATGCCAAAAACTTTAGCTGATATTAAAAAGTCTTTAGATTGTCATTTAGGTAAACGTTTGCAATTAAAAGCAAACGGTGGTCGCAAGAAAACGATTGAACGAGCAGGCGTTTTACGTGAAACGTATCATGCAGTGTTCGTAGTGGATCTTGATCAGGACGAGAACGCTTTTGAGCGTGTGTCTTACAGCTACACAGATATTTTAACTGAAGCAGTAGAAATTACAATTGTTGATGGAATGCAAGAACTTGTAGTCGTCAAATAATTTTTCGCAATTATTCACTTATTTTAGCAAAACACTCATGGATGTTAACATTCATGAGTGTTTTTTTGTTTTCCGGACATACTACATTTGTCAGTCCTCAAGAGGAGGAAAATGCATGGCACGTAATCATAATCGTAGAATGTCGAGTCGTCTAAAAGAGGAAATTGCGAAAGAACTTGGATTTTATGAAGTCGTTGAGCGTGAAGGTTGGGGAGGCATTACTTCTCGTGACGCTGGAAATATGGTGAAACGGGCAGTTGAGATGGCACAAACCGGATTAATGAACGGACAAAATCATTACAAGAAGTAGCAAAACCTTTTCTTCGCATTTTGTGACAAGTACCCGCAGAAGTAAATCCATATGGGGCTGACAAGGCGGAGAAATCCGCCTTTTTCTTTATTCCCTCCAATAATTCCAAATTGCCAATAGAAAAAGCTAATAATTGAATCAATCAGTATGCTGTTGCTTTACTGGAAAATCTTAAAGTTAATTTCTACCCCTAAATTTTAGTTGGTTGTTTACTGTTTTTGTTTTAAACGTTAATGGACCTAAAGTGGTTCTTTATGCTTTTTAATGTACTTTCCTTCATCAAGAGCTGTGGTAAAATAGGAAACAGCAATAAACAGATAAAGGAGGAACTCTCATGCTTTATGTGAAAGCGCCCGCAAAAATCAATCTAACTTTAGATGTCCTACATAAACGACCAGACGGTTATCATGAAGTGGAAATGATTATGACTACAGTCGATTTGGCAGATCGCATTGGATTAGAGCCACGCTCAGATGGGCAAATTCGCATAATTTCCACAGACCGTTATGTGCCAGATGACCATCGAAATTTAGCTTATCAAGCTGCTAAATTAGTAAGAGATACATATGGGATAAAAGAAGGCGTGTCTATCATATTAGAAAAAAAAATCCCCGTTGCAGCTGGACTGGCTGGTGGAAGTAGTGATGCAGCTGCGACGTTAAAAGGGTTAAATGAACTTTGGGATCTACAATTAACACCTGATCAATTAGCGGAGCACGGTGCCAAGATTGGCTCTGACGTTTCATTTTGTGTATATGGTGGAACTGCATTAGCTACTGGTAGAGGAGAAAAGATTCATAAGCTCCCTTCCCCCCCGAACTGTTGGATTATTTTAGCGAAGCCCTCTATAGGCGTTTCAACAGCCGATGTGTATGGTGGGTTAAAAGTAAAGGATATAGTTCATCCACATACGAAGAGCATGATTCAAGCTATAGAAGAGAAGGATTATGAATTAATGTGTGAATCAATGGGGAATGTACTGGAAGCTGTCACATTAAAATTACACCCCGAAGTTTCAATTATTAAAGAACAAATGATGAAGTTTGGAGCAGATGCGGTATTAATGAGCGGAAGTGGGCCAACGGTATTTGGTGTTGTTCAACACGAGTCGAGAGTGAATCGTATCTATAATGGGTTACGTGGATTTTGCGATGAGGTATATGCTGTTCGATTATTAGGAGAACGAGATTCACTTGCCTAAAACCGAATATTTGTTTAAAATTACGTATAAATTATACGTGTTTAGGAGTGGGCCAATGAAATGGAAACGAAGTGAACGTCTCGTCGATATGACACACTATTTGCTAGAGCATCCACAACAATTAATTCCATTAACATTGTTTGCGGATCTGTATCAATCGGCTAAGTCCTCGATAAGTGAAGATCTAACAATTGTGAAAGAGACATTTGAAGAAAGGGGCATTGGACTATTAATGACAGTCCCAGGCGCTGCTGGAGGGGTGAAATATATTCCTAAAATGCGTGATGATGAGGTTCGTCAAGTAATTAACGAGTTTATGGAAGAACTTTCACACTCAGATCGATTACTACCCGGTGGTTATTTATACATGACGGATTTACTCGGAAATCCTCAAATGATGAACCGGGTAGGAAAAGTAATTGCATCTGCGTTTGCAAAGCAATCTATCGATGTCATTATGACGGTGGCAACTAAAGGAATCCCAATTGCACATGCGATTGCTAGGCACTTAAATGTACCAGTTGTAGTGGTGCGCCGTGATAGCAAAGTAACAGAAGGTTCTACCGTGAGCATCAACTACGTATCTGGGTCTTCCAGACGTATTCAGACAATGGTGTTATCTAAACGTAGTATGAAAAGCGGTCAACGCGTCCTGATTACAGACGACTTTATGAAAGTCGGTGGTACGATGAATGGGATGAAAAATTTACTAGAAGAATTCAATTGTCAATTAGCTGGTGTTGCTGTCTTAGTTGAAGCTCAACATGCGAATGAACAATTAATAGAAAATTACTTATCATTAATTAAATTGCGTGAAGTAAACGAAAAAGATCGCACGATAGCTTTAACCGAAGGGAATTATTTTTCGAAAGGTGGAACTGAATAATGAAAATCGTCTCGACAACAAATGCACCGGCAGCTATTGGACCATATGTACAGGGAATGATTGTGAATGACATGTTTTACAGTTCTGGACAAATTCCATTAACAGCTGAAGGTACGATGGTGGAAGGTTCTATTACAGAACAAACGCATCAAGTGTTCGCCAATTTAAAAGCGGTATTAGCAGAAGCGGGATCTTCTTTGCAACAAGTCGTTAAGACAACCGTATTTATTAAAGACATGAATGATTTTACCGTATTCAATGAAATTTATGGCCAACACTTTGGTGAACACAAACCAGCACGCTCGACAGTAGAAGTTGCACGACTTCCTAAAGATGCACTAGTAGAAATAGAAGTAGTTGCAGTAACGACCTGAAATAGGTTCAACCATAGAGAAGTACTCTATGGTTTTTTTAATTTTCGTATTAGTTTTTTAAAAATTCTGGTAAAAAAGAAGGGAAAATATGATAAATGTAGAATATAGTTGTCAGAGTCTGTAAGACAACTAAGAAGAAAGGTGGTGAAAGAATGGAAGTTACTGATGTGAGATTACGTCGAGTACAAACCGAAGGCCGTATGCGTGCCATTGCTTCCATTACACTAGACAGCGAATTTGTTGTGCATGATATTCGTGTCATTGACGGCAATACAGGATTATTTGTAGCAATGCCTAGTAAACGAACACCGGATGGAGAGTTTCGTGATATCGCCCATCCAATTAATACAGGTACGCGCTCGAAAATTCAAGAGTCGGTATTAAATGCATATTATGAATCAAGTGAAGAAGATATGATTACTTGCGAAGAAGCGGGTGCATAGTCGTACAAATAAAGAAACTTGTCATTTGTTGATAGGTTTCTTTTTTTGTTGCATACACGCTATGATTCTCCAAGTTTATTTAGTGCTTTTTAAGGTCAGAAAGAAATATAATTCTTAAAGAAAGAGGTGTAGACAGTGAACTTTTTAACGAAATTCAGCTTAAAGAATGCAGCAGCTGTATTTATCATTTCATTTTTACTAATTGTGCTAGGCCTGTATTCATTTACGCGACTTAAGATTGACTTGTTGCCAAACATTGAATTTCCTCAATTATCGGTGCAAGTGGTTTATCCTGGTGCATCTCCTGAAGATATAGATAAACGTGTAATCACACCCATTGAAGAACAATTAGAAGGCATTGAAGGGGTAGGGGAGATTCAAAGTGTCTCCTATGAAACAATGGGGATCATAAACTTACAGTTTCCGTTTGATACAAATTTAGATCGAGCTCAACAACAAACCGAAGCCGCTATTGAGGCTATTAAAATTCCCGATGGCGCATCAACGGAAATAAGCCGATTATCATTTGGAGCCTTTCCGATTCTAAATATTTCTTTATTTGGCAAAGAACAAAGTGAAATTGAACTCCTATTACATACTGAAGTGATTCCTGAATTAAAAAAGATTCCAGGCATTAACTCTGTGTCAGTTGGTGGATTAAAAGAAGAGACTTTACAAATTACGGTGAATCAAAAAGAAGCAACTGCAGCTGGGTTATCTCTCGGCCAAATCAAAGAACAAATCAACCAACAAATCTTCTCCTTCCCCGCTGGAACTGTAAATGAAAATAATATTAATATTCCAGTGCGTGTAGAAGAGAAACTAGAGTCGATTGAAAAATTGAACACCTTAAAGCTTTCATCGTCTTTCAATCCTCAATTACCACCTGTTGAGCTACAGGATATCGCTACAATTGAAGAAGTGTCTGAACAACGTGAAATTACACGTTACAATCAAAAAGACTCACTGTCGATGGCGGTCACGAAAAAACAAGATGCCAATACAGTGGAAGTTGCCAATCGTGTGATCAATGTATTAGATAAATACGATCAAGAATTAGAATACGCGGTCGGCTTTGATTCTGCTGAAGGCATTGAAAAATCAGTAGAAACATTAGTGAAAGAAGGATTACTTGGTGCTTTATTTGCATCTCTTGCCGTCTTAATCTTTTTGAAAAATGTCCGTGCAACGATTATAGCCATCATTTCAATCCCGTTGTCGTTAATCATCACAGCTATTTTCTTAGCGCAACTAGATATCAGCTTGAACATTATGACACTTGGCGGGATGGCCGTCGCAGTAGGGCGAGTCGTAGATGACAGCATTGTCGTAATTGAAAACATTTTCCGTCGCTTACGAAAATCCAATGATTCGATGTCGAATGAATTAGTTGTATCATCTACAAAAGAAATTTTACGAGCCATTACGTCTTCTACTTTAACAACGATAGTGGTATTTTTACCAATCGGCTTTGTCAGTGGGATAACTGGAGAATTCTTCTTGCCATTTGCATTGACTGTGATTTTTTCGCTAGCAGCCTCTTTGCTTGTGGCGATTACAATTGTTCCGATATTAGCTAAATTTGCTTTTAAGAAAGTACAGCAGGAAGAAAATGAAGGCGCGATGCAACGATTTTATGAACGTGTCATTCTATGGTCGTTAAACCGTAAAAAAGTCATTTTAATTTTATCTGTGATGCTTTTAGGAGGATCATTTGCTCTTGTTCCAGGGTTAGGATTTACCTTTATCCCAAATGAAGAAGCGAAACTTGTTCAAGCAAGTATAGAGCTTCCATCGTCTACTTCTCTTGAACGTACGAATGAAGTATCCATTGAAGTCGAAAACCTCCTTGGGGAATTAGAGGAGATTAAAGATGTCACAACCGCAGTAGGTTCTCGTGATTTCCAAACAGGCATTAAACTTGGCAATCGTGCGGGATATATTTTAACGTTAAATGAAAATGTAAACATAACTAATTTTGTTGAAAAGCTAGAAAGTGGGATGGAATTAATCCTAACGGACGTTTCGCCAGACGCCACCCTATCCGTCTCTGAGCTTTCTACAGGAGGCCCTCCTAGCAATAATAATGTATCAATTGATTTATATTCAAGTGATGTAGGAGCGCTATCAAAAGCCGCTTCAAATATAGAATCTTATATGAAAAAGGTTGATTCTTTAAAATACGTTTCAAATAATTTTTCTGATAAACAGAAGCAATTAGTCATAGAAATTGATTCGGAAAAAGCAGATGAATATGGGGTATCTGGTTTTCAATTACTGAGTGTCATTACTGAACAAACCAAACCAGTGTGGGTTGGCAATTTAAACTTGAATGATATAGACCGTTCTGTTCAGTTGACCTATGACGAAACATTAAATGGTATTGATGAATTAAAAACCCTTGCGATTTTCACGTCAAAGGGACCAATTGAAGTGCAAGAAATAGCAAAAATTGAGGAACTAGATGCCGTTACAGCGATACAAAAATTAGATGGAAAAGTATTTGCTCGAATTGAAGCGCAAATTGATCATGAAAACATTCGAAAAATTTCTGCTGAGGTTGAAGAAGGGGTAAAAGCGAACGTTCAATTACCACCTGGAGTCAGTTTAGAAAGTGGCGGGGGAAGTGATGAAACCGTGGAGATTTTTCAACAGTTAGGTCTTGCAATTGCGAGTGCGATTGGGTTGGTATACTTAACGATGCTTATCACATTTGGGCAAGCGCGTATTCCATTCATCATTTTATCCTCTCTTATCTTTGTGCCGATAGGTGCTTTAATTGGTTTAGTAATAGGACGCGAGCCATTATCGGTTAGTGTCATGATTGGTTTCTTAATGTTAATTGGAATTGTTACTACAAATGCAATTGTCCTAGTTGATCGAATCAACCAAAATCGAAATGATAAGGGAATGCATATTCGAGAATCACTTGTAGAAGCCGGGAAAACACGATTACGTCCAATTTTAATGACAGCTTTTGCAACAATCGCCGCATTAATTCCACTTGCGCTGACGACATCTTCTGGAACGCTAATTTCAAAAGGCTTAGCAATAACGGTAATTGGCGGTTTAACTTCATCTACATTACTCACATTAATCATTATTCCAGTGATGTATGAAACCTTCTATGCACGTCAAGCGAAACGAGAGAGACAACTGACATAAGTAAAAAGGACTTCCACCATTTGGGTGTGAAGTCCTTTTAGTTTGTCGACAAAAGAATAGTAAGTATGATAAAAAAATAAAAATTTGCATTCTTATCTTTGCACTTTCTCAAAAAAATGAAGGTCGGCTATTTCTTTCGCTTTCCGCGGACGAAATGCTAGCCTCCTCGACTCTGCTATCTAGGACAGCTGAGCCTGTGGGGTCTAGCTTGTTTCGTTTTTCCGCAGGAGTCTTGAGAAATAGCCGACCCTCTACCATCTTAAATTTTATGAGGAGATACCATCACACAAAAAAATAGTTGATTGGAGTGGTTCCTGCGAAACGAGTTCGCCGCAAACGAAATCATCATTTTGTTGAATGCACATTTTTTCAACCCTATACATTTATGTTCGCTCATTTTATTATTTGCCTAAAATCTAAACAGGAACTTCCATCATTTAGGTGTGAAGTCCTTTTTACTTAAAAATGCTTAATCATAATGGTTTTGTCATCATTTTGTCAAGTGTTATTCCCTTGAATTACAGATGCTTTTCGGCTATAGTCAAAAGAGTAAATTGAACATATTGGAGGACTTACTAGATGACACATACATATGCAGTCGTTTTAGCTGCTGGTCAAGGTACTCGTATGAAGTCAAAATTATATAAAGTTTTGCATCCAGTTTGTGGAAAACCAATGGTTGAGCATGTGGTTGATCATATTGAAAAAATTGGAGTCGAACGAATTGTAACAATTGTTGGACACGGTGCCGAAAAAGTCCAAGAGCAATTAGGCAGTCGAAGTGAGTATGCACTCCAAGAACAACAGCTCGGAACGGCTCACGCAGTATTGCAAGCGGATACATCAATTGGAACGTTAACAGGTACAACCCTTATTATTTGTGGGGACACTCCATTAATTCGTCCTGAAACGATGCAAGCATTATTGGCACATCATCTAAATACTTCTGCCAAAGCAACAATCTTAACAGGAATTCCAGAAGATCCAACTGGCTATGGACGCATCCTTCGAAATGCAGAAGGGCATGTTGAACGTATTGTAGAACAAAAAGATGCTTCGGTTGAAGAACAAAAAGTGAAAGAAATTAACTCTGGTACGTATTGCTTTGATAATGAAGCTTTGTTTGCCGCGTTAAAACTTGTTAAAAATGATAACTCACAAGGTGAATACTATTTACCAGACGTAATTGAAATCTTAAAAAATCAAGGCGAAATTATTTCTGCATATGCAACTGATGATTTTGAAGAGACGCTTGGTGTAAACGACCGAGTTGCATTGGCGCAAGCTGAATCCCTTATGCGTGCACGTATCGCTGAAAAACATATGCGAAATGGCGTAACAATTATCGATCCCGCAAATACGTATATTAGTGCTGAAGCTGTTATTGGCTCTGATACCACTCTACAACCTGGCGTCATCATTGAAGGTGCGAGCGAAGTAGGGGAAGACTGTCTAATAGGCCCTAACAGTGTCATTAAGAATAGTAAAATCGGACATCGGACAACGGTCCATTCATCTGTTGTGACACAAAGTGTAATCGGTGATGACACAGCAGTTGGTCCATTTGCACACATTCGTCCAGATTCGGAAATTGGCAATGAAGCAAAAATTGGCAACTTCGTTGAAATTAAAAAAACAAAATTAGGGAACCACTCGAAAGTTTCCCATTTAAGTTATGTTGGCGATGCTGAAGTAGGAGAACGTGTAAATATTGGTTGTGGCACAATTACAGTTAACTATGATGGCAAAAATAAATATATGACAACAATAGAGAACGATTCTTTTGTTGGATGTAATTCAAACTTAGTTGCTCCAGTAACAATTGGACAAGGTGCATACGTCGCAGCTGGATCCACCATTACAAAAAATGTACCTCCAGATGCTTTATCCATCGGTCGTGCTCGTCAAGAGAATAAAGAAGGATACGTAACAAAACTAAAATTAAAATAACAGGAGGATCATCATGGCTTATCATTATGCAGATACGAAATTAAAGATCTTTTCATTAAATTCAAATGAGTCACTTGCAAAAGAATTAGCAGAAGAAGTAGGGGTACCACTAGGTAAGATATCCGTTACTCGTTTTAGTGATGGTGAAGTTCAAATCAACATCGAAGAAAGTATTCGTGGGTGTGATGTATTCATCATTCAATCAACATCTTCTCCTGTAAATGAAAACTTAATGGAACTATTAATTATGGTAGATGCTGTGAAACGTGCTTCTGCTCGTACTGTGAACGTGGTTATTCCTTACTATGGTTATGCTCGTCAAGACCGTAAAGCACGCGCGCGTGAACCGATTACGGCGAAACTTGTTGCGAACCTACTGGAAACTGCTGGCGCTACACGTACCATCGTATTAGATTTACATGCACCTCAAATCCAAGGATTCTTTGATATTTTAATTGATCACTTAATCGCAGTGCCGATTTTATCAGATTATTTCTTAGAGAAAAATATTGATCCATCTGAAATCATTATTGTATCTCCTGATCATGGTGGTGTTACACGTGCGCGTAAAATGGCGGATCGTTTAAAAGCGCCAATTGCGATTATTGACAAACGTCGTCCACGTCCTAATGTAGCTGAAGTCATGAATATTGTTGGGAACGTAGAAGGCAAAGTATGTATTTTAATTGACGATATTATTGATACGGCAGGGACCATTACAATTGCAGCGAACGCACTTGTTGAAAGTGGTGCGAAAGAAGTGTATGCATGTTGTACTCACCCTGTATTATCTGGCCCTGCAATTGAACGTATCGACAACTCGGTAATTAAAGAATTAGTCATTACAAATTCAATTGAATTGCCAGAAGAAAAAAATTCTCCGAAGATTGTTCAATTGTCAGTAGCTCATCTTTTAGCAGATGCAATTGTACGTGTATTTGAAGAGAAATCTGTTAGTACTTTATTCGATTGATATATCACGTGTTTCATTTGGTGTAAGTTGGGGAAACATAATAACCATAACGACTTACACAGGAGAGTGAAACTAAATGTCTACAACAATAAAAGCTCAATCACGTGAAATAGGAAAACAATCTAAATTAACTCAATTACGCGGCGAGGGGTATGTACCTGCAGTCGTGTATGGGTATGAAACGGAATCTTCATCTATTGTAATTAATGAATTGGATTTATTAAAAACACTTCGCGAAGTTGGGCGTAATGGAGTCATGAAATTAGACGTTGATGGAAAAGAGGTCAATGTTGTTTTAAGTGACTATCAAATGGACGTATTAAAAGGGAATTTTGTTCATGCTGATTTTTTATCCATTAACATGACGGATGAGTTGGAAGTGAGCGTAACAGTCGTTCTTACTGGAGATGCACAAGGAGTAAGAGAAGGTGGCGTTTTAAACCAACCAAATCGTGAAATTACAATTAAAGTAAAACCATCAGAAATTCCAGATTCAATTGACGTAGACGTAACAGATCTCGAAATTGGAGATAGTTTATTGGTGGGAGATATTCGCGAGAAAACTAATTTTGAAATCTTAACAGAGGATGACTATACGCTTGTATCAGTTTCTGCGCCTCGATCAGATGAAGAGTTAGAAACGACAGCGGATGAACCAGCAGTGGCGGTTGATGAAAATGATGAAGAAGGTTCTGAAGCTGAAAGTGAATCAAAATAAGTGGCTTGAACAAAAATGGGATTGTCTTTAGACAGTCCCATTTTTGTTATGAAAAGCATGCTTTATGGTAAGATAAGTATCATCTAGAAAGTAAAGGACGTAGTATGATGAAAATGATTATAGGCCTCGGAAACCCAGGCAAACCGTATGAACATACAAGACATAATATCGGATTTGATGTAGTAGATGAGTTGGCAAAACGTTTTAATTCCCCTTTGACACAAATGAAATTTAAAGGGATGTACACAATTATTCATCGACCAGAAGGTAAGGTATTACTTGTGAAACCGCTCACCTATATGAATTTATCAGGGGAATGTGTCGCACCGTTGATGGATTACTACGATATCGCCGAAGAAGATATTGTCGTCATTTATGATGACTTGGATCTTGCTGTAGGCAAGTTAAGACTTCGTCAAAAAGGAAGTGCAGGTGGTCATAATGGCATCAAATCGATTATTCAACATTTAGGGACACAACAATTTAATCGAATTCGTGTTGGGGTTGACCGTCCACCCGTTGGGATGAAGGTACCTGACTATGTTTTATCGAAGTTTACAAAAGACGAAAAACCATTAATGGACGAAGCATTGATTAAAAGTGTGAATGCATGTGAAGATTGGTTATCATCGCCATTTCTTGAAGTAATGAATCGATTTAACGGAGCTTAAGGAATAATTTAGGTCTGACCGGTCTATACTTTGAAAAAGGAGGCCGGTCCATACTATGGCAATTCGTGTAAAGTGTCGGCATTGCAAGACAGAAATGGGGCTTTTGGCAGGCCAATCCGCTCTGCAGCATGGTCGAGTAAAACAAATAAGAGAAGAATTCTCAGAAGAATTTTTCACTCAAGACGAAGAGGGAACGCTAACAGTGACAAGCACTTGTGAGCATTGTGAAAACTCTTTACGAGAAAACCCTGATTATTATGCAATGCAAAAATGGATTCAATAAGATGTTGCTTTGGCGCGGATTTCGCGCACAAAGCCTTTTTCTGTTTAAATACATCATAATGGCATGTTTTTAAATATAGAGGTTAGTATTACAAAAATTATGTCTATCTTTCAGGCTAAGGTCACATAACTTCTTTCAAAAGATGATTCACTAACAAACGTATTGAATTCAACTTGATTATTACGCTTTTGTAGCTAGCTAAGAAAATAAACAAGAACTCTATATGTTTTCTTAGCTAGCTACAAGTGCTATCCAGCATCTTAGCTTCAGCCACTTATCCGAAAGTAGGGTCGGCTGATTTATCAATCACTAATAACGGGTTAGATAAACGCTTTGTGCTTTTCTTATAAGGAGGTTTATATGGAACCATTACATCAATTATTTATGAAAGACCATCATATCAATACATTATTATCGGATGTTCAAAATGGAAAAGATCAGCAATTAATTACCGGGCTTGTTGGAGGGGCACGCCCACTTTTTATGCAAGCAATTGTAAAGGAAATAGAGAGACCAATTTTAGTGGTTTCTCCCAATCTACTACATGCACAACGCTTGCATGAAGATTTGGTCAAGCTCCTTGGAGAAGATGACGTTCGTCTCTATCCAGCAGATGAACTAATAGCGGCAGACTTGTCTGTATCGAGCCCTGAACTTCGAGCGGAAAGGATTGAGACGCTCGATTTTATGCTTTCTCAAAAGCGAGGAGTCGTCATCACGCCAATCGCTGGTCTTCGTCGTCACATGCCGAATTTGGAACAGTGGCGAGAGAGTCGTCTTCAAACAGCAATCGGACAACAAGTGAGTGTAGATGATTGGCTTAATCAATTAGTGGCAATGGGGTACTCGAGACAACAAATGGTAACGACACCAGGTGAGTTTGCGTTACGTGGTGGCATATTAGATATTTACCCAATTTATATGGAACATCCGATTCGACTTGAATTTTTCGATACAGAAGTGGATTCAATTCGTACATTTTCGGCAGAAGATCAACGGTCGCTTAAAAAACTTAAAGAAATTTGTATTCTCCCAGCAACCGAATTTGTGTGGACGCGTCAGCAACTCACCAATCTAGCTGAAAAATTAGAAGAATCATTGGCTAGTAGTTTGAAGAAAATGAAGAAGTCTGAAACAAAAGAACTTCTTCTTCAACATATTACAGGAGACATCGAATTGCTAAGGCAAGGAGACCTCCCCGAACAAATGACGAAGTATGTATCCATTCTAGAAAAACACCCAACATTCTTGGGCGATTATTTCGCTAAAAATGGTTTGGTGTTATTTGATGAGCTTGGGCGAATTCAAGAAACAACGGATTCTTTAGAACGCGAAGAAAAAGACTGGTATGTTTCGATGCTAGAGGAAGGTAAGACCGTTCATGATGTAAAGTTGTCATTTAGTTTTAAAGAAATTATGGGCATGTTAAATCAGCGAAAAGTATATTTTTCATTATTTGCACGCACATTCTCAGGTATTTCTGTGAAGAAGTCAATCGCGTTTTCATGTAAACCGATGCAGCATTTCCACGGGCAAATGAGTCTTTTAAAAAATGAGATGGAGCGATTTGAAGCTGGGAAATTCTATGTATTTATCTTAGCTACAGGAACGGAACGACAGAAAAAAGTAAAAGATGTTCTTGAAGATTACGGAATGATAAGCCATGTGTTAATGGATCAAGCTGTACCTGAACAACCTGGTATTTATATTATAGACGGAGAAATGTCGAGTGGTTTTGAACTGCCCCTCCAACGTTTAGCCGTTTTAACAGATGAAGAACTCTTTAAACAACGGACGAAAAAGAAATCACGCCCTCAAAAGATGACGAATGCTGAACGGATTAAGAGTTATTCGGAAATTAAACCAGGCGATCATATCGTGCATATTCATCACGGAATTGGGAAGTACATTGGCATTGAAACACTTGAAATAAACGGGATTCATAAGGATTATTTACATATCCGGTATCGAGCAGAAGACAAGCTGTTTGTACCGGTGGATCAAATTGATCAAATTCAAAAATATGTTGCCTCTGAAGAAAGAGAACCAAAGCTACATAAATTAGGTGGCGCTGAGTGGAAGAAAACAAAAACAAAAGTATCAGCTGCAGTTCAAGACATTGCAGATGACTTAATTAAATTATACGCAAAACGAGAATCTGAAAAAGGTCATGCTTTCGAAATGGATCAAGATATGCAACAAGCATTTGAAGCGGCATTTCCATATGAAGAAACGGATGATCAATTGCGCTCAATTGAAGAAGTAAAGCGCGATATGGAAAAGGAAAGACCAATGGATCGATTGATTTGTGGGGATGTTGGCTATGGCAAAACAGAAGTAGCAATCCGTGCGGCATTTAAAGCTGTGCAAGACAGCAAGCAAGTTGCTTTTCTTGTGCCAACAACAATCCTTGCGCAACAGCATTATGAAACAATGAAAGAGCGATTTGCAGAATTTCCAGTTAAAGTTGGTTTGTTAAGTCGATTCCGTTCAAAAAAACAACAAACCGAGACCATTAAAGAATTACAAGTAGGTGCGGTCGATGTGGTCGTTGGTACACATCGTTTATTGTCAAAAGACATTAATTACCAAGATTTAGGGCTGCTGATTGTTGATGAAGAACAACGCTTTGGTGTGACGCATAAAGAAAAAATTAAACAACTTAAAACAAATGTAGACGTCTTAACGTTAACAGCGACGCCAATCCCAAGAACATTGCATATGTCGATGATTGGTGTTCGTGATTTATCGGTAATTGAAACACCTCCAGCAAATCGTTTTCCTGTTCAAACCTATGTCATGGAACAAAATGGATCTTTAATTCGAGAAGCGATTGAGCGTGAAATGGCGCGTGGTGGGCAAGCTTTTTATTTATACAACCGTGTAGAGGATATAGCGAGAAAAGTTGATGAAATTCAAATGCTTGTTCCTGAAGCCCGAGTCGGATTTGCCCATGGTCAAATGACAGAAAGAGAATTAGAATCGGTGATTTTAGCCTTTTTGGAAGGTGAATATGATGTGCTTGTCACAACGACAATCATTGAGACCGGTATTGATATCCCAAATGTGAATACCTTGATTGTACAAGATGCTGATCGCATGGGGCTATCTCAGTTGTATCAATTAAGAGGCCGAGTTGGTCGTTCTAATCGAGTTGCCTATGCCTATTTCATGTATCAACGAGATAAAGTGTTAACGGATGTGGCTGAAAAACGATTGCAAGCAATTAAAGAATTTACTGAACTCGGTTCAGGCTTTAAAATTGCGATGCGCGATTTATCGATTCGCGGGGCAGGGAACTTACTTGGATCACAACAACATGGATTTATTGACTCCGTTGGATTTGATTTATATGCCCAAATGTTACAAGAAGCAATTGAAGAAAAACAAACGGGTGTGAAACATGAAGACATCATTGAGGTTGAAATATCAATCCCATTTGATGCGTACTTACCGGATGTTTATATTCCTGACGGGTTCCAGAAAATCCAAATGTATAAGCGCATTAAAGCCGTTGATAGCGAGAAAGATTACGATAATTTAGTGGATGAATTAATTGACCGTTTTGGAAATATGCCAATTGAAGCCGAGCGCCTCATGCGTATTTCACGAATGAAAGTATGGGCAAAACAAGCAGGAGTTGAATCTATTAAAGAAAAGAACGGTCAGTTCATGATTAAACTGACAAAAGCGGGAACCCAAACGACGAACGGTGCAATGTTAGTTGAGTCTTCTATGGACTATGGTCGAGCAGTTGGGTTCCAAATGAATGAGAACCAACAATTACTGGTCACGATAGATGAGAAGAAAACGGCGAAGCATCATCCGTTTGATGTATTAGAAGGCATGATGAAATTAATTTTAGAAGCGAGAAAAGAATTAGATTCCTTTACTGGTGAGTAATGCAGGTGTTGCATAAATTGCCCAAACTTGGCGCATACTATGGGAGAAATCAAAGAAATTTGAATTCTGTCGAAAGTGAGGCAACAAGCATGAAAGCTACAGGTATCGTCAGACGAATTGATGACCTCGGCCGTGTCGTCATTCCGAAGGAAATAAGGAGAACACTTAGAATTCGTGAGGGTGATCCATTAGAGATTTTTACGGACCGTGATGGTGAAGTAATCTTAAAGAAATACTCACCAATCAGTGAACTAGGTGATTTTGCTCAAGAGTACGCAGAAACACTGCACGCAACCTTGGGTACACCTGCTTTTATTAGCGATAGAGACGAAATGATTGCAGTTGCTGGGGTATCGAAAAAAGATTATTTGAACCGTCGATTATCTTCTCAGGCAGAAGAAATTCTGCAAATGCGAACAATTATTTCGGAAAAAATGGAGAAATCCGTAGAATGGATTCCAGGTCAAATTGAACAGGTGAAGTCTTATTGTGTTGCTCCAATTATTGCAAGTGGAGAACCTATCGGAGCTGTTTATTTGTTATCTAAAGTCCATTTCATTGGCGAAACCGAAATGAAAGCTGTCGAAACCGCCGCCCACTTTTTAGCCAAACAAATGGAACACTGAAAAGCGAAAAGCGCCAATTAAGCTCGACTCCGTCGCTGGAAGGCTCGACTCGAAAACTTGTTTTCGAAGGAGAGACTGAAGCTTAGGAGCGAGCTGGCGCTTGTAGCTAGACACTGAAAAGCGAAAAGCGCCAA
>JBFGKX010000011.1:0-30016 GCA_041576455.1 Paenisporosarcina sp.
ATTTGTACCAGATTCGCTGAATGTAGCTTGTAAATAATCATTTTCTTTCAAGTAAATTCACCTCCTATTTAATTCGTCTTATTCTTTCTCAAAAGAAAATAATTACTCATGCTGATTACTTTTAAATTGTTCTAATATCGTACTCCACGATAATTTCGACTTTTCAACAAATGAATGTTCAACTTTTAAACCGGATGATATGAGATGTTTTTCCATTATTTACTAGTTGAATACTACTTTTTATCACCAATAAATTCACATGAAATTATTTCCACAACACGTAAATTGAGAATACTTTGGTGCTCCCTTAGGTTTAACGATTTGACTGAAATGCAATGAAAGCGCTTTATATATGAGAACTTCAAAATTTATTAGTGTAAAATAATAAAAATTCGAATAATTCTGCGGAATGTCTTTACTTTAATCTATTAATAACTTTAAATAGATACTAGTTAAAAAATTCTAATAATATTTGGGGGTAGAAAAATGAAATTTTTTCAAAAGAAGACATATCTATTCATTCCTGTTTTAATGCTACTTTTATTAGCTGCATGTAGTGGAAATGAAGACGACTCGGCGAGCGATAAAATTCCGGCATCAGCTGATGGAGTTGTATCTGCAAAAATCGGAGTCATCTCTTATTTAACTGGACCAGGTGCAGCTTATGGAGAAGCAATAACGAATGCTTTTAAATTAGCTCAAGAAGAAATCAATCAACAAGGTGAAGTAAACATCGAACTTGTAATTGAAGATTCAGCAGGTAAACAAGAACAAGCTTTAACCGTTGCACAAAAACTAATGAGTTCAGATGATATTGTTGCGATATTAGGGCCAACTTTAAGTACTGAAATGAATGTTGTTGCTCCTGAAGCTGACTTGAATGGAATTCCGATTTTAGGTACATCAACTACGGCAAATGGCATTCCACAAATCGGTGAATATGTGTTTAGGAATGCATTACCAGAGTCTTTAGCAATTCCATCGGTTTTAGATAAAGCTGTTGATAAGTATGACGCGAAAAAAATTGCCATCCTATACGGAAATGATGACTTATTCACAAAATCAGGCTTTGATACGATGAAGAAAGCTGCGGAAGACATGGGCCTAGAAATTGTCGCTATTGAAACTTTCCAAAAAGGACAGTCTGACTACAATGCGCAATTGACAAAAATTAAGGGTCTTAATCCAGACTTAATTTTAGCTTCAGCTCTTTATAATGAAGGTGCTGTTATCATGGACCAAGCTAGAAAAATGGGCATCACAGTTCCATTCATTGGCGGAAACGGATTCAACTCTCAACAAGTAATTGAAATTGCTGGAGATGCTTCTGAAGGACTACTTGTTGCAACTCCGTGGTTTGGAGAAAAAGATGATCAAAAAATCCAAGACTTTGTGAATAAATATGAAGCTGAATATGGGAAAAAACCAGACCAATTTGCTGCTCAAGCTTATGATGCTCTATTTATTATGGCAGAGGGTTTAAAAAATGCTGGTGAAGCTGATAGAGACGCTCTTCGAGATGCTCTTTCACAAGTAAAAGATTTTGAAGGCATCCTTGGTAACTTCTCATTTGATAAAGATGGCGACGTGGTAATGGAACCAATCGTACTCATTATCAAGGACGGTAAATTCCAAGAATTTGAATAAGATTAAGAAAACTTTTAGACATTTAATAACGAGGCTAGGTTGAGCGTGTATAGACAGACAAGATAATAGTGACAAGGAGTTCTTGCCTTTGTCACTATTATTGGCTCTTTCAACTTTTAGTGCATATACATACAGATAAATCTTTCGTGTAAAGGGTGAGAAATTTTGCTATTAGAGCAACTAATTAATGGACTAACATTAGGTAGTATTTATGCAATCGTTGCCCTTGGATTCACTCTTGTTTTCGGAGTACTTGGAATCATTAATATGGCACATGGTGAAATTTTTATGTTTGGAGCTTTTATTGGCGTAATTGTTACGAGTGTATTGGGCTGGCCATTGTGGGTTGCCTTTATCGCAGCAATTGGAGTCACTGCTATTTTAGGTTACTTATTAGAGCGTGTAGCATTACGACCACTACGTGGGAAGCAAGGTGTCTCCCATCTAGCTCCATTGATTAGTACGATTGGGGTATCCATCTTATTAGAAAGTCTATCCCATCATATTTTTGGAGCAGGTAACCATCCATTTCGAAATTCGTTTGCCGAGATCCAATTTCAAATCGGATCAATTACAGTCTATTTAGTTCAAATCATCATATTTGTGATTTCTGTTGCGTTAATGATTATTCTTTCATATTGGCTTTCAAAAACAAAAGCAGGAAAAGCATTACGCGCTACAGCTGAGAATTTAGAAACCGCTAGTATTCTAGGCGTTAATACAAAACGTACAATCACCACAACCGTAATTATCGCTTCTGTACTGGGTGGTATCGGAGGAATTTTAGTTGGAATGGCCTTTAACTCTGTTAATCCACAAATGGGTTTATCAATGGGACTTAAAGGATTAGCCATTATTATCCTAGGTGGTATGGGCAATGTTAAAGGGGCAATGGCAGGCGGTTTGCTACTAGGTGTTTCCGAGACTGCGATTGTGGCCTATGGAGATTCCGGTTATCGTGACGCGGTGGCCTTTGTCACAATTATATTTATCCTTCTATTGAGACCGCAGGGGATTTTCGGTAAAAAGACATCTGAGGCTGGAAGGTGATTTTATGTTAGGTGAATTATTAAATCCATATCATTTACAAGTTGCTTCTTTCATTTTGATCAATATCATTTTAGCTATAAGCATTTACATAACCCTTTCCTCTGGTCAATTATCTTTAGGAAATGCCGGATTTATGGGAATTGGCGCTTACACTTCTGCTTTGTTAACGATTCACTTTGAAGTACCCATTCTAGTTGGTGTCATTGTTGGGGCTATAGTAGCATCAATCTTTGGCGTTTTAATTGGGATTCCAGCTCTTCGCTTACATGGCGTTTACCTTGCCATTGCGACTCTAGGGTTTGGTGAAGTCATTCGTGTAATCTTTGTTAACTGGGAATCAGTTACGCAGGGGGCTATCGGTTTATCTGGTATTCCTCACTTAGGAAGAGAATTATTTACGAGTTTAAAAGGAATGGGCTTTGAACCAGCAATGATTGGCTTAAAGAATAATCAAGTTGTTTATTTACTCGTTTTTATTCTTTTATTACTTATCAATATTTTACTCATTTGGTTCTTTATTAGACAAAACAAATCGCGTGTTGGACGAGCATTTGCAGCAATTAAAATGGATGAAACTGCAGCAGAATCCATGGGTCTAAATATTACATATTACAAAGTTTTGTCCTTTACGCAAGGTGCCTTTTTAGCTGGATTTGCAGGTGCATTATATGCCCATGTCATGGCCTATATTAGCCCCTCTGATTTTGCCTATCACCGAGCAATAGAGATACTTATCTTTTCAGTATTCGGTGGTAGTGAAGTGATTTGGGGTGCAATATTTGGTGCAACATTCATGACAATTTTACCAGAGGCATTACGTTTTATTAATGAATATCGATATATGATCTATGGAATTATTCTTATTTTAATGATGGCATTCCGTCCTCAAGGAATCATCGATGTGTCAGTTTTACAATGGATTAAAAAGAATGTGAAGTTGAAAAGGGGGACCGACCATGGTACTGGAAATTAATAACGTCACAAAAAACTTTGGCGGTATCCACGCATTAACAGACGTATCTTTTAAAATTAATGAAGGTGAAATTTTTGGGTTAATTGGTCCTAACGGAGCTGGAAAAACAACAATGTTTAATGTAATTACAAACATGTTCGCACCAACCTCTGGAGAAATTACATTTCTTGATCAAAAAATAACAGGAATTAAACCTTATAAAATTACCGACAAAGGAATTTGTCGGACATTTCAAAACATCCGCCTTTTCGCACAGATGACGGTCTTAGAAAATGTACTAGTTGGCGGTCACTGCCGAACCAAATCAGGCGTTTTTAGCAGCGTATTTCGTACAAAGTCTCAACGTACGGAAGAAGACCGTATTCGAGAAACTGCAATCGATTTACTAGAATTGGTAGGTTTATCTAACTTTAAAGACGTTATCGCTGAAAATTTAGCCTATGGGCAACAGAGAAGACTCGAAATTGCTCGAGCTTTAGCTAGTAATCCTAGACTCTTATTATTAGATGAGCCAGCAGCTGGAATGAATGAAACCGAAACCGAAGATTTATTTGTCCTAATAAAAAAAGTACAAAAGCGAGGCATCTCAGTCCTGTTAATTGAACATGATATGCCCTTCGTCATGAAACTGTGTGATCGTATCACTGTTTTGAATTTTGGGAAAAAGTTAGCTGAGGGTACACCAAAAGAAATTCAAGACAATCCAGATGTGATTGAAGCGTACCTCGGTTCAGAGGAGGATGATCAAATTGCTTAAAATTACAGGGATTGAAACCTTTTACGGAAAAATCCAAGCACTCAAAGGAGTGAGTCTTGAAGTCGAGCAAGGAAAAGTCGTCACGCTTCTTGGTGCAAATGGAGCTGGCAAAACAACTACGATGAAAACCATATCCGGTTTATTAAAACCAAAACATGGAACAGTTGAGTTTTTAGGGGAAGATATTACTGGCATGAGGCCCGATCAACTTTTAAAGAAAGGAATTGCACTTGTTCCCGAAGGGAGAGCCATTTTATCAAGCATGACGGTCATGGAAAATCTTGAAATGGGTGCTTACCATCGAAGCGATAAAGACATCAAAAGTGACATTGAAGAAGTCATGACACAATTCCCGATTTTAAAAGAGCGGAGCGAACAATTGGCTGGTACCCTTTCAGGTGGCCAACAACAAATGCTTGCGATTGCAAGAGCATTACTTTCAAAACCTAAACTTTTATTGCTTGATGAGCCTTCTATGGGTTTAGCTCCATTAATCGTAGCTGAGATTTTCAGAATGATTCGAGAAATTAAAGACGAAGGAACGACCGTACTTCTTGTCGAGCAAAATGCAAAACAAGCTTTAAAAGTTGCTGATTATGGTTATGTAATGGAAACAGGGAAAGTTATTATTCACGGAGAAGCGAAAGACCTTTTAGAGGACACGCGAATCGTTGAAGCTTACCTTGGCAAAAAATCAAGCTAAATATTGGGCAAAAATATGGTCGGCTACTTCTTTAGCTTTCCGCGGACGAAACGCTAGACTCCTCAGCTCAGCTTGTGGGATCTAGCTTGTCTCGTTTTTCCGCAGGAGTCTTCAGAAATAGTCGACCATTTTACGGCTGAAATCATATGAAGATATACGAATACAGAAGAGAAATCGGTTGATTAGCGTGGGGCTGCGAAGAGATGCAGCAACAGAAATAGGCGTACCGGTTTCTCAAGCGCCAAGGTTATTAAAACCGTGCCCGCGAAATGTATCCACCGCAAACAAAGTCAACATTTTTTATACTATCTTTTCAATCGTATTCATTAATATTTACTTTTTTCTACAGTCTAAAAGCTCCGAGTAGCCTCGGAGCTTTTTATGTTATTTCACTACTATTGATACGATGGTCACGTTTTGTCTTAGTTCGATAAAGATTTTATTTTATCCTATCATTTTGAAAAGCCATTTTTTCTTGCTTGCGCTTCATCTTCTATTTCTCTACGGAACGAGGCAATGCTTTCTTCACGACGTGCATTTTTCTCCTTAATCGCTGCTAATTCTTTGCCATCAGAAAAGGCCATTGTTTCTTCGGCAGCTTCCATATTTCCAATTGTATTTTTGACCATATCCTGTAATTTCTCCACATTATCTGATCGATCATCCGGTTTCGGTTTATTATGGGACATCTTGTTTCCTCCTTTATGTTTCTAATTGGTACATACATTAGCATCTCCATTTATTTAAAAGATATCCCATAAAATCGAATTCAAAAACGTGATCATCCCGTCTGAGTATTCGTTGTTGATTGTCAGTCTCTTCTTCCCTTAATCGAGTCGTAACACGTATTTGCAAAAGCTTAAATGAAACGTCTGCCTCTTTCATAGAATTCTTTCATATCATCCTTAGGTACAAGAGATCCCCCTGTTGCCCAAACAATATGAGTAGCTTTACTCGTATTTAACTGATGCTTCTTCGCATAATTCGATGCTAATATAACTTCAGGCCCTAAAAGTCCAGAAGCAGCAGAAGGCTCCAATTCAATCCCTTCAGTATCCACTAATATTGTTAAGTATTTAAATAAATCATTGTCTTCTATTGTATAAATCCCGCTCACCAACTTTTCACTAATCGATGAGGCAAAACTAGAAGGTCTTCCAACAGCTAAACCATCTCCTTCAGTTTGATTATCGATTCCAAAATTTTGTACACATACTTTTTCTTTTTCTCCTGTTAATAATCCTATTAATACCGCAGGTGAATGTGTTGGTTCCACAAAGAAACAATGTACAGAATCTCCAAATACTTCTTTTAATCCAAAGGCAACACCACCTGGGGAACCACCGACTCCACACGGTAAATAGACAAAAAGTGGATTTTCCGCATTTACTTGTATTTGTTTCTCTTTAAGCTGTTGTTGTAACCGAAGAGCAGCAACACTATATCCGATATATAAATGTTTAGAATTTTCATCGTCTATAAAATACCCTTTTGGATCAGCATTTGTTTGTTGTCTACCTACAAAAATGGCTTCGCTAAAATCTCCTTGAAATTCGAGGACCTTAGCCCCTTTTTTACGTAGCAACTCTTTTTTCCATTCTTTTGCATCTGCAGACATATACACGGACACTTGAAAACCTAGTTTTGCTCCCATAATACCAATGCTCAATCCTAAATTCCCCGTAGACCCAACTCCAATTGAAAACTGGCTAAAAAACTCTTTAAATTCATTAGTGGCAAATGCTGAGTAATCATCTTCAATCTTTATCATTCCAGCTTCTATTGCTAATTTCTCTGCGTAAAATAAAACCTCATATACACCACCTCGTGCTTTAATTGAACCTGCAATTGCTAATTCGTTATCACATTTCAGATAAAGTTGACCATTAATATTTGCTCCGTACTGATTATTTAATTTATCTTTCATGTTTTGGATGTTTTTTAGCGAGGATTCGATGATTCCGTTAGTCTCTTTAGTTTCTGGAAAAGCTATGACTAAAAAAGAAGCAAATCGCTTCCATAAATGATCAGCTTCCTCCATATGTTTCTTTGTAACTGGAAGTGATGGGAGTTGGTTTAAATTAGTAAGAGAAGGATTTAACCATACCACTGGTTCTAAATTTATAATTTTACTTAGTAATGGATATTTTACTATCCAGTTATTAATATCACTTTGTTCGAAAATCATGTCCCTCTTCCTTTCTATTTTCGGAAATTGTAAGAAGACTTTTGTAGACCATTTTATATCGAGGAATTCTTCTCTATTCCTTATGAGTAATTAAATGTCTGTCGATGTGATTAGCATTCCCTTTTATTAACTCATCTATTTCGATTATATGCACACTTTAAACGATATAAGCTGACATGCATTTCCTAGTTGCCTATATAAAAACCAGCAACTCATTGAGTTGCTGGCTTCCTTTAATATTCCTTTAGTGTAGAGGTATGAGTTTACTTCTTCACATTGATGATGATTTTTCCACGCGCATGATGAGTTTCACTTAATGCATGTGCATCTTGAAGAGATTTTTCATTAAAATCAAATGTTTCACCAACAATTGCTTTTAGTTCTCCTGCCTCATACATGTCAGCTAACTTTTGTAACTGCACTCCTTTTGGATCAAGCCACAGGAAACCAGCTTCTACTCCATATTGTTTTGCTTCTTCTTCATTAGGAGGTTGAGCAATTGACACAAGTTTGCCTTTTGATTTTAACACTTTATAACTTTTCGATTGAACCTCTCCGCCCATTGCATCTAAAACAAAGTCATAGTCATGAAGAATCTCACTAAAATCTTCAAGTTTGTAATTGATTACTTGATCTGCCCCTAATGACTTTACAAATTCTTCATTATTTTCACTCGCTGTGGTAGCCACATAAGCTCCTAGAGATTTAGCGATTTGTATAGCGAAATTACCGACACCACCTGCGCCAGCGTGAATAAGAACTTTATCATCTTTTTTAATGCCCGCGAAGTCGACTAGACATTGCCAAGCAGTTAGTCCCGCTAAAGGAATAGCAGCGGCTTCTTCAAAACTCATCGATGCTGGCATTTTCGCAAGTAAATTCTCATCCACTGCAACGAATTCAGCGTAAGTCCCTTGGTTATTAGTAGCTGGTCTTGCGAATACTCGTTCACCGACCTCAAAGTCGGTCACTTGATTACCTTTTTCCACAATTACCCCCGCTACATCCCAACCAAGGATAATTGGAAACTCAAATGGCAACATCTCTTTTAAATATCCGGCACGTACTTTCCAATCTATAGGGTTTATAGATGTAGCATGGCTCTCAAGAAGTACTTGATTATCTTGAATTACTGGCTGATTGACTTCTCTTTCTTTTAAAACTTCTTTATCTCCATATTGATCAATGACTATTGCTTTCATCTCAACATCTCCTTTTAATTTAAGCTCTGTCATTTAACAAAGGTCAACTTTATAAAATTACGACTAACCCTTGAATAATTACAACTAAACATATCAAAATTACAACTAAACTTCAAAAAATAACAACTAAGTATCAGTCTCTGTTAATAAGCTAGCGATGTAGAAACTGGTTGTGAGTCACGATGACGGTTCCACTGGAGTCTAGCATTTTCTACGTTTAACTCGTTTCATTAACAGATCCTAGTTTTTAATTTCAGGACTCTTCATTAACACTTAATTCTTTTGTTCGATTTCAAAATCTTTCAGTGTTGCCTGTGGAAGAAGCGTTTTTTGAAAATCAAAATCACTTAATTCTTGGCCTGTTTGAACTTTGTGAGGCCAATCCTGGTTAGCAAGAGCACCTTTCCCAATAGTAACCATGTCAGCCTTTCCTTCAGAAAGTAATGTTTCTACCAATTGAGGATTTTCTAATGAACCATTGGCAATCGCCATTGTATTTCCGTACTTTTTGGCAAGCTCTACTAGTGTTGACTCAGTGCCTTGAAATGCCGGTTCTATTGCTTTGGGTTCAGAAGTATGAATATAAGCTACACCGGTTTTACCAAGTTGACTAAAAATAAATTCGGCATCAGTGATTCCATTTCCCCATTTATGATCTGGATCGTTAACCTTTGCTTGAGCAATACGAATACCAACTGGGAAGTCTTCGCCAACGCCTTCTCGAACCGCTTTTACAACTTCAAGTGATAATCTGACGCGATTCTCGAGGGATCCCCCGTATTGATCTTCTCGCTTGTTCGTATAATCTGTTAAAAATTGATCGATTATATATCCATTTGCCCCGTGAATCTCTACTCCATCAAACCCTGCTTCTTTAGCATTTATTGCTGAGGTCACAAACCCTTGGATAAGATCTGAAATGTTTTCTTCTGTCATTTCTTTTGGAGTCGAAAATTCACCTTCTCCTCCATAAAACGAAAGTTGTTCGCCTTTAGGTTTAATCGCAGAGGGACCAATCGTATGTTCCTTAAAACGATTTCCTTGAGACAGTGCACCAGCATGCATTAACTGCACAAATATCTTAGCTCCTTGTTGATGAACTGCGTTTACAACCTTTTTCCAGGCTTCAGTTTGTTCTTCAGTGGCGATTCCAGGTTGGTTTAAATATCCTTGACTATAGGCTTGATCTGTATAAGTACCTTCCGTAATCACTAAACTAAATCCACCGCTAGCAAAGTTAGCATAGTATTGAGCCATCTCATCAGTAGCTAAACCGTGTTCTGTTGCACTTGTTCGCGTCATTGGTGCTAGCCCAGCACGATTATTTAACGACATATTTCCAATAGTGACTTTAGAAAATAAATTCTTTAATTCTGTATTAGCCATTGTCATCACCTTTTTTTGTTATTTGCCCATAAGACATAGATAGTAATTACCTTTCCCCTAAAGGGAGAAATTAAACAGTGTTTAACCTTTAGTAGGTTAGCATACTATCCAATTAATTGTTTTCATTTTGCTTAGGGTCATCTGTTTAATTGTTCATTTACTTAAGATATTATGTATAACTCGAAACAGATAAACGACATAAAAAAGTCCGTTGATTCCTATTAAATTAGGAATCAACGGACTTAAGTTCTGATTATTTGCCTGTCATTTCATTTACTTTATCTTGATTATTGTCAATCCATTCTTGAGCTACTTCAGTTGGATCTTGACCATCTTCAATTTTAACGATCATTTCTTCAACATCATCAATTGAAATATTCCAGTTGCTTAAAAATTCATATGCTTCTGGTGCTTTTTCTTTTAAATCGTTATTCGTCAGAACTTCTACTGATGACGTTTCAAAGAATCCTTTATCATTCTTCAAAACTTTTAAATCAAATTTATTAAACATTGTATGTGGGCGCCAGCCGTAGAATAAAACCGGTTTTTCTTGATTCATCATTCGTTGTGCTTGAGCAATCATACCGCCTTCAGAAGAGTTTATTTGTTTGAAATCGAATTCGTATGCTTTAATCACATCATTCGTCTCATTTGCTGATCCTGAACCTTCTTCAATTCCATATAATTCATTATTAAACTCATCTTCTCTACCTTTTAAATCTTCGAACGTATTGATATCTTCCATATATGCAGGTACTATCCAACCTGAATCTGCTTCAGGATAGCTAATAGCTGTTCGCTCAATCTCATTTTCAAATTTATCATAATACAAGTGATGCATTGGGAACCATGAATCCATAAAAACATCAACATCGCCTCGAGATAGGCCCATAAAGACACTGCCTACATCTGCGCTTGTTTCTTTAACTTCATACCCCATATCTTGTAAAATCAGACTTGCAATTTTTGTTGGTGGGACTGTACTTGTCCATGGTGTCACACCAAATTTAATCACTTGTTGTTCAGTTCCCTCATTTGATGTTCCCTCTTCTGTCTCTTCAGTCTTCGAAGAACATGCTGCCGCAACTGCTAAAATAAAAACTAGCATTGACATGAATAGTATTTTTTTCATTTTTAAATTTCCCCTTTTCTTTTTATTGCTTTTGTTTTTGTCCTAAACCTTGTGTAATTCGATCCATTACAATTGCTAGTACTACAATTCCTAAACCACCAGTTAATCCAAGCCCAACATTAACGGTTGAAATCCCTTTTAAAACAACAGAACCAAGTCCAGGTGCGCCAATCATCGAGGATATTACCGCCATCGACAGAGCAAGCATCATGGTTTGATTAATTCCTGCCATAATTGAAGGCATCGCAAGTGGAAGTTGTACTTTATATAGAAGCTGCCATTTGGTTGACCCAAATGCTGTTGAAGCTTCAACTACATCAGCTGGCACTTGCTGAATACCGAGAGTCGTCATACGCACTGCAGGTGGAGTTGCAAAGACAAAGGTTGCAATCACCGCTGGAACATTTCCTAAACCAAACAATAGAATTGCTGGAATTAGGTATACAAAACTCGGTAACGTCTGCATAAAGTCTAAAATAGGGCGGACTACTTTTGCCATCGTTTTATTAAGTGTAGCCAGTACGCCTAAAGGAATCCCGACTAAGACGGATATTAAGGTGGATACGATTACGATTGAAACTGTCTGCATCGCAGCCGACCATAAATCAACAGATCCAAGGTATAAGCTTCCAATTAATGCGAAAATGGCTACCCCTTTACCGGATATTTTCCAAGCCACTAACACAAGCAGTAAAACAATAAGTTCTGGTGGAGCTGCAATGAGCAAATCAGTTACGTTATTAATAAAGACACGCAGACCATCACTAATCGCCTCAAAGAAATCACCGGTAACAGGTAGCAACCAATCATCAACGAATCGATTTGTCCAATCTTCTAATGGAAAGTGGAAGTAATTCATGAAGAAGTCACCTCATCTTTCCCAAGTACTAATCCTGACAAAATAGAAACACGCGAAACAATTCCTAATAACTTCCCATCTTCCACTACTGGAAGCGGATATTTAGCTTCCACGGCTACTCCAAATAAATCATTCAAAGCCGTTTCAGGATGGATTGTATGTATATCTCTAATCAACACTTCATCGGTAGGAACGTTGGATTTATAAGCTCGTATTGCATCGTCTATTGTTAATAACCCTTTAAAATTATTTTCTTTATCTACAACGAAAATACTTGATGCCCCTGCATCTTCCATTTTACGAACCGCAGCGAGAGCTCCACTTTTTTCTGTCATTAAAACATTTGGTTTCTTCATGACATTGGAGGCCATCAATACTTTAGAACGGTCTACATCTTTAACAAAGTTAGAAACATATTCATTTGCTGGATTTCCTAATATTTCATCTGCTGTACCAATTTGAACAATTTCACCATTTTTCATAATGGCTATTCGGTCACCTAATTTCAAAGCTTCGTCCAAATCATGTGTAATAAACAATACCGTTTTACCTAATTTATTTTGTAAGCTTAAAAGTTCATCTTGCATTTCTTTACGGATTAATGGATCAAGTGCACTAAATGCTTCGTCCATCAGTAAAATATCTGAATCATTAGCTAAAGCGCGGGCAAGTCCAACACGTTGTTGCATCCCACCGCTAAGTTCATTTGGATAGCTATTTTCATATCCCTTTAACCCAACGTCTTCTATCGCTTTTTGTGCAAGTTTTTGACGTTCTTCCTTTTGCATGCCTTGAATTTCTAATCCATAAGCGACATTTGTTAAAACTGTACGATGCTGGAACAAACCAAATTGTTGGAAAACCATTCCAAGTTTTTTACGTCTTGTTTCAATCAATTCTTTTTTAGTCATCTTTGTAATATCTACACCATCAATTAATACTTCGCCAGCTGTTGGTTCAATCAACCGATTGACAAGACGTATTAAAGTTGATTTACCACTTCCGGATAATCCCATTATCACGAAAAATTCTCCGGCTTTTACATTAAAGGAAGCTTTATTGACTCCTACTGTCATTCCGGTTTTTTCAAGAATATCTTCTTTTTGTTCCCCATTATTCAGTCGCTTTAATCCTTGTTGAGGATTAGAACCAAATATTTTTGTTAAATTATTTACTTCGATCTTATTCATCAAAATTCTCCTCTTTTTAATGTGAAATCGATAACGTCTCACCAATTACCGATTATTACCCTCTTAATTAATTTTCTTAACCCTGTTTTTTAAAAATTCTGAATCACAAAGTTAAGAATGGGTGGATTTCATAATTATTCATTGTTCAGCTAAGTTTTCTTAAGACTTTTCTACTTTTGATTTTCATAGAAATTTAAGTCTCAATTCACTCTCGCTGAAAATTATGAAACACATATGTGATTTGAGAATAAAGAATCCATCGTTATAGTTTCATCGTTTTACGAGTATTATCATGCTCATGAAAGTTTCCTACTTTTTAATTTCATCGCGAAGTCAGCTATGATTCTATTACCTGCGTGCACATTAAATAGTTTCGTCTATGAATTTCATAAATAATTCGTTTCGATGTATGTATAAATGTAAATCGTTAAATTTCCCTCACATTTACAGGACTATTAGCTCATTCGATTTAATCATTTAAACACTATAATATTTCTTCATTTATTTCTCGATTAATTTAACTGTACCATCCGGACGGTTTTAATTCAACTACACATCGCACTGGAATGGACTAATTTGGGCTTTATCACCTTCTAGAATTATCAGGTTACTCCTTGATGCTACTAGGATTTCCAAACTATTTTTAAAAAAATAAATTTTTCTAAAAAAAGTCACACTATCCGATAAGATAGTGTGACTTTTTGCTCGATTTAGTTTCAATTAGCCAACGATTTCAGCATTTGATAAACCTTTTCTTTTTTCTCTTTGTCCATATAATGAATATCATAAAGTTCGAGCAGCCAAATCCCATCAGTCGCTAAACGAATGATGGTTGCTAATGTTGGATCGATGCCGTCATTTTCAATTTCTTCCTGCCAAGTTGTATAAAGTTCTCTGATTGGTTCAAGTAGTTCCCCATTAACTGCTTTTGCGGCTAGTAATCCGGCTTGCATATCTTTATTTTCATAAGGCGTTTTAAAAGTAACTTCGACATAAGACTTAATCCATCGTCCTTTTACATCTACTGAATTGTCTACAATCGTCGTTAATTTCTCTTGATAGTTTTCAGCTAAATGGTCAATCATTCCTTTAACTAATGCATCTTTTGACGGAAAATGATACAACAGTCCACCTTTACTCACTCCTGCTTCTAATGCAGTCGCTTCCAATGTCAAATTCAAGATTCCTCGCTCACTGACAATCTTTGATGCCGCATGGAGAATCTCAACTTTTCTAGTAGTTCGTCCCATGTGAATCTCCTTTTAAAAAACGAATTTGATTTTCACTATACTACTCGGACGGTTTTTTTACAAACTGATTTACTTTTGTGAAGATCATGAAGTAGTTATGGCATTCAATAACATTTTGTGGGGAAAAGGGCATCGTCATGATGAAAAAACGAATATATTTAAATTACATCCCCATACATACGTTATACGGATAAGAATTACTCGATTAGTTTAGTATTCCATGTTTATTTAGGTGACTTTCGTGGAAATGGAAGGGAATAACATGAACGAAGTAAAATAAAATTGTCAATTCCAAGGAGGAGTTTACTTGTCTAAATTTAGTATAGGGGATTTTGCACCATCCTTTACCCTACCTGCAGTTTCCGGAAATGAATACTCTTTTGAAGCCATTCGGACTGAACACGAGGGCATGCACTTACTTGTCTTTTTTAGAGGTGCATGGTGCTCAGTGTGTCAACAAGAGCTAAAAGATCTTCAAGAAAGTAAAAGTTATTTTGATGAAAAAAATATTCGTATTACCGCAATTGCTACGGATTCATTAGAAAATTTAAAGAACATGGCAAATGAATTTCATTTAGAATTTGATGTATTATCCGATTCAGAACACAAAGCTTTAGAGACTTACGATGTTTATTATCATAGTGAAAATTCACCATATGAAGACCATGGAGCTCATGGTGAACCTGCTCAATTCCTTATTGATGAACACGGGAAAATCTTATATCAACAAAAACAAACGAATCCATTTGGCCGTGCAAGCGTAAGTGAGCTACGGAAAATTATTAAATACATTACTACCAATCGAAAATGATCAAGAGAAAAGACATCCTGTGCGTGAGGCTGTCTTTTCTTTTGATCATTTTGACATTACTCTAAAGAATTTTACCTTATGATGTCTTTTATTTCCCAAATGTGTTTAAGAATATATGGAGAAATCATTCCAGTATTACGAAGGTATACTTACTCTACTTAATTAACATGTTCTTGAATAAACCTTTTTTTGGCATCGATAGAATATCTATAGCCTTGTAAGTAGTGCTATATTGCAAGTACAAAACCTTAGTATGGTCATGGTCAACTTGAATGAAATCGTCGTTAATTCATCGATTTAATATTCCCGAAAATACACTTGAATTTTCATTAGTTGCTTCGTTTTTGTGGACTATCTTAATTAATCGTTTTAGACGTCTAATAGTTAAAAGAATCATTCCCCATTTATCATCAAATACAACTTTCAGATGACTCATTTAATGTATTGCATTTTGCATCTCATGTTCTGATAAATTCATTGCAAACTCTACTATGATACTTGGCTTTATTGCTTCTTTACTTTCAATGATTGTTCTACCATTTTCAGATTTCTCTTCTTTACCACTAACAATCGGCATCCATTTTTCTGAACCTATACAAAAATAAAGTCCTCCAAACAAGCATGCTAATAATGCCATCATTGCGATCATCTTCTTTTTACCAATAACCCCCTATCTTAATAAATATTTCCCCCCATCCTTTTCTAACAATCGTACCGTAAATTTATAAGATTATTTTAGAAAGTTACGTATATATCTAACTTCTATCACACCAAAAATCACCTATTAATGCAGTTATTTTGTGCATCTTAATAAACAAAACACTTAAATTGACGATTCAAAGTATTTAATATCTACTACTATTTCCTACATTTATTAAATGAATTAAATGCACACATCCATTTTTGAAACTCTTTCATATACTAAGAGAAACTAGATTGGAGGTGAAACCAATGGCTAAAAAATTTTTAAGATGGTCTAAAGAACTATCCGCAGGTGAAATAATGCCACCTAATGATCCTATCACTCCTTCCGCTGGATCTTGGTCCCTTACTTTTTTAAAGAGAAACAACAAAGGAAATTTTCTTGATCCTAGTGGATTGAAATTAAATTTACCTATTCTAAATCCAAGTCGAATTGATTTTCAGAAAGAATTAAACGTTGTTCAACGTACTCTTAAAAACCTCACTCCAAAACAAGAAAAAATAAGTGTGTTTTATGGTACCGGCGTCCCAACTAAACAGTGGACTCCAATTATTGACCGTTTAATTGACACTTATGACGTCACTCCAGTTTATGCTGCCCGAATTTTAGCCGCTGTACAGATGGCTGTAAATGATACCATGATTGTCGTCTGGGATTTAAAATATAAATGGGACGTAGCTCGCCCCAATCAGTATGACCGTAAGTTAGAAACCATCATATGCACTCCACGATTCCCCACTTACCCATCGGGGCACGCCAGTATGTCTGGATGTTCTGAAGTAATATTAAGTTATTTCTTTCCACGAGAAGCTACTAAATTACGCAAAATTGCAGAAGATGATGCTGTTAGCCGCTTATACGCAGGAGTTCATTTCCCTATTGATAATAATGAAGGACTGAAGTTAGGAAGATTTATTGGCAATGTTATTGTTAATCATTTGAAAGAACAGCGAACTAATGGTGGTAAACCTATCGATACACCTTATAGAGAATATCGTGATGCAGATCTTTTTGCCGATGATTTTAATCAATTTATCCCTTTCGATTTTCAAAATGAATGTGCCACACTCCTTAAAAATCAACATCAAAAAATCTCACAAAATCCTCACAAACCTCATAAACTCCCTAAGCCACGACTCTTTTTATAAATCCCTTCTAGTTGGTTATCACTTAAAACTTTGATCACAAAAACCATCTTTTATTTTTGGCTTTGTAGAGCATGGTTGATGATTCTCGTTCCAATAAACACTGACCATATACAGCGCTCAATTTATTGAAATTACAACTAAACTTTTAAAAATTACAACTAAATCTAATACTGTTACAACTAAATTCATATCTGTATAAAACATGGCTGATGATTTATACTGAAACGTACTTTGATGTTTCGAATTCTCTCTTCAATTCAACACGAACCTTTAACAAATTTTGTCCTTAAAAAAGACATCCCTAGTAATCGAATTGATTACTAGGGATGTCTTTTTTAAGATAATTATTCATGTGAAGAAACCAATTGAACGCTAAACAAGCTAAATTTAACTCAGTTACAATACATGGTCACACTACCTAACCCATCAAAGTTGGCAGTGACAGAATCCCCAGGATAAAAAGCAATTGCTTCCGACATTGCGCCACTTAAGATAATATCACCTTTTTTAAGTCCTTTCCCACGAGCTCCAAGTTCATTAACCGCCCAAGCAATAGCTGTCGCTGGATTTCCTAATACAGCAGCACTTGAACCAGTCTGTTTCACTTCCCCATTTTTGGACATCACCATGCCGATGTTTTCCAAATCAATTGCATTTGGAGTAACCCATTTACTACCCACGATAAACTTTGCAGACGAGCAATTATCAGCAATTACATCCACTAATGTAAATCGAAAATCTTGATAGCGACTATCAATAATTTCAAGTGCAGGTGCCACATATTTAGTGGCGTTTATCACATCTTTTGCTGTAATCGTTTCACCTTGTAGATCTTTGGCCAAGAGAAAGGCGATTTCTGGTTCCACTTTTGGATGTATGAGATTTTGAAAATTTATAGGTTCCCACTCAAACGCAAGCATATCGTTATGCAAATAACCATATATCGCCTCATTTACGCCCATCATTTTTTGCTTCGCTCTACTTGTTAACCCTAGCTTCAGTCCGACTGGTTTAGTATGATTTTCGGCTAATTTACGAGCAAGTAACCCATCTTGTAGTTTATACGCTTCTTCAATAGTTAAATCTGGATATTCGTCTGTCACTTTAATGACTTCACACACATTACATTGAGCGGTATATAAATAATTAATAATACGTTTCTCTTTATTTGAAAATAGGGTCATTGATTATATCCTCACTTTATGGTTTTTTGCTAATTCGGCGGCGACGTCTAGAATCATATCTTCTTGTCCACCGACAACTTTCATTTTCCCCAATTCTATTAAGATATCGCGCGGATCAATTCCAAACCTTGCCCCTGCACGTTCAGCGTGAAGTAAAAAACTAGAATAGACTCCTGCATAACCGAGGACAAGACTTCCTTTACGGATTTCTTGTGATCCTGGAATAAGAGGACTGACAATATCTTCAGCTAGATCCATCATCTTGTACAAATCAATGCCTGTATCCATTCCCATTTTTCTCAATACCGTTAGCAGTACTTCAGTCTGGGTATTTCCTGCCCCCGCTCCTAAACAACGAACGCTGCCATCTATTCGAGTAGCTCCTTCTTCAATCGCAACAATTGTATTCGCCACCGCAACCGAGAGGTTATTATGCGCATGAAATCCTACTTCAATATCTAATGAATTCCGTAGTGCTCTAATTCGCTCACGAACCTCATTTGGCAGTAAAGCACCCGCAGAGTCTGTTACATAAACCGCTTCAGCTCCATAACTCTCCATCAATTTAGCTTGTTCAACTAACTTATCAACAGAAACAGAATGAGCCATCATTAAGAATCCGAGTGCCTCCATTCCGAGTTCGCGCGCTTTACTAATATGTTGTGCTGATACATCTGCTTCTGTCGCATGTGTAGCTACGCGGACAAGTCTTGCACCTAGTTTATTCGCCTGTTTTAACTCGTGCACTGTTCCAATTCCCGGGATTAGCAAAACGGCTACTTTTGCAGTCTTACATTCCTCAGCCGCTGCTTCAATTAACGTCATCTCATCAACCAGTGATTTGCCATACTGTAAAGTAGAACCACCTAAACCGTCCCCATGACTCACTTCAATATAGTGCATTCCTGCGTCATCTAAGGCACGCGCTACGTTCCGTACTTGTATTTCAGTAAACTGATGGGCCACGACGTGACTTCCATCACGTAAACAAACCTCTGTTAGTTTGATCGGTTTCGCAGAACGAACATTCATTCAATGAGCTCCCTTCTACCATATTTAAATTGTTGTTTCTGACGCCTTTTTAGCTAACATGAATTTGGCAAAATCTTCACCGACACGTAGAGCAGCTGCTGTCATAATATCTAAGTTTCCTGCATATGCCGGAAAATAATCGCCTGCTCCTTCAACTTCGATAAAGACCGTCACACGATTTCCTTCAAATAACGGTTCTTGTCTTAAACGATAGCCCGGTACATAGCTATTTACGCTTTCAACCATCTCATTTATTGCTCTTCGAATTGCTACTTCATCCATATGTTTCACTTCACAATACACCGTGTCACGCATTAAAATGGGTGGGTCTGCAGGATTTAAAATGATTAATGCCTTTCCTCTATCAGCACCACCCACTTCTTCAATACCACGGCGTGTTGTTATCGTAAATTCATCAATATTAGCTCTCGTTCCCGGTCCAGCACTTAAACTAGAAATCGTTGCAACAATTTCCCCGTACGATACATCTGCAACTTCATTAATCGCATGAACAATCGGAATTGTTGCTTGTCCTCCGCAAGTAATCATATTTACGTTAGCTAAATCTATATACGTTTGCTTCGTACTGACTGCCGGACAAAAGAAAGGTCCATTGGCTGCAGGTGTTAAATCTATTGCTAGAATTCCCATTTCTTTTAAAACCTTAGCGTGTTCTTCATGCGCTTTAGCTGATGTCGCATCAAAGACAATCTCTGCTATATCTGGATTTTCGACGATTCCTTGTATTCCATTAGAAAAGACTCGATATCCTCTTTCATTTGCGATCTTTAACCCATCTGAATCTGGTTCAATGCCAATCATCGCTGTAACTTCTAACACGTTACTTCTTTCTAATTTAAATAGTAAATCAGTTCCGATATTTCCCGAGCCAATAATTGCGACTTTTATTTTCCCCACTGCCATTCCCCTTTCATTTCGTTGTAAGTTATTTAGATCGTATATTAGTCGAAATGAACTGTGACTGAACCTAAAGTGCCAAATCTAGCTTCAAATGTATCGCCGGCAGCTATCGATATAGCGCCTGATAATGCACCAGGTAATATTAATTCGTCTTTTTTCAATGCAATTCCAAATTCAGCTAGTTTATTGGCGAGCCAAGCAATCGCATGTGCCGGGTGACCAAAGGCCGCCGCACCTGCACCAGTTGCTTGTAACTCCTCATTTTTAAACAACGCCATACTGTTTGTACGTAAATCTACTAAATCAATTGTGGTCTTCTGACTACCTATCACTACTTTTGCAGAAGAGCCATTATCAGCCACTGTATCAACCAAAGTAATTCTCCAATCCTTTACACGACTATCTATTATCTCAAGAGTCGGTACAACATATTTTGTGGCCATTATAACGTCCATATAAGTAATGTTTGGACCTACTAAATCTTCAGAAAGAACAAATCCAATTTCTGCTTCAACTTTAGGAGATAGCAACGAATTTACCTTAATTGTAGCTCCATTTTCGACTTGCATATCATTGAATAAATGACCATAATCTGGTTCATCCACATTTAACATTTTTTGCATCACCTTACTTGTTAAACCTACCTTTTTACCGATAACTTGTTTCCCTTCAGCTAGCTTCAGTTTTACGGTTTCTAATTGAATTTGATATGCATCATTCACAGTTAAGTTGCTACCTCTTTCAGATAAAGGCAGCACTGCACGACATGATTTCTCTGCTTCCAACAGTTCTATTGCATACCCATTAGTCTGTACAGTCATTAAATAGCCTCCGTATACAAAACAAAAGGCGCGTACAACGCCACCTTTTGTTTTGGTTATTTTTTTATCGTGATTGTTTTCGCTTCTGTGTAAAAGTCAAAACTATGTCTTCCACCTTCACGACCAATTCCGCTTGCTTTTGCCCCGCCAAATGGCGTACGTAAGTCACGAACATACCAACAATTCACCCATAGCAATCCTGCATGAATAAGAGAAGTTACACGTTGCCCTCGTCTTAAATCATTCGTCCAAACGACACCCGCTAATCCGTAGATTGAATCATTCGCTATTTCAATTGCATCTTCTTCAGTTTTAAATGGAATGACTACTGGTACAGGGCCAAAAATTTCTTCTTGTGCAACACGCATCTTATTATTAACATCATATAAAACGGTCGGCTCATAGAAATTTCCATTTGGAAGATTTTCTACAACTTTCCCTCCATAAGCTAGTTTTGCGCCCTCTGCAAGTCCGATTTGAACGTATTCATCAACAGACTTTAAATGGTTTCGAGAAACTAGCGCTCCCATGTCCGTTAACTCGTCCAACGGGTTTCCGACTCTAATTTTCTTAACAGCTTTTACGAATTTATCAAGGAAGCGATCATAAATGCTTTCTTGGACGAGAATGCGTGAACCCGCTAAACAAATTTCTCCTTGATTGCGATAAATGGCTTCTATTGATCCAGCCACCGCCTCCTCTAAATCAGCATCTTCAAAAATAATATTCGCTGACTTTCCTCCTAGCTCTAAAGAAACAGGAATTAAGTTTTCGGCAGCATTTCTCATCACGGTTTTCCCTGTGGTCGATTCCCCTACGAAAGAGATTCTTCGAACAGATGGATGTGTAGACATCACTGTTCCAACTGTACTTCCTGGTCCCGTTAAAATGTTTAATACACCGGGAGGTAATCCCGCTTCGTTTGCAATTTGTCCTAACATCACCGCACTTAATGGTGTGTAAGATGCTGGTTTTACGACAACTGTATTACCAGCCGCTAAAGCAGCGGATACTTTCCAAGTCATTTGCATAAACGGAAGGTTCCACGGAATGATTAAACTTGTGACCCCTGCTGGAGCATATTGAACATATGACATATATTTGCTCATATCAAAGTGTTCATGTACTTGGAATTTAGCCATTTCAGCAAAGAAACGGAAGTTGGCAGCAGCTCTTGGAATATCAAATCCACGGCTTTCTTTTATCGGCTTTCCTACGTCTAGTGTTTCAACATAAGCAAGTTTCTCTACATTCACCATGATTAAATCTGCCATTTTGCATAAGATTCTCGATCTCTCTTCGACTGGCATTAAACTCCAGATACCACTCGAAAACGTTTTTTGAGCAATTTCAATCGCGCGTTTCGCATCATTCTCAGCACCATTTGCAACTGAAGCTAACTTTTTATTCGTTGCTGGATTAATTGTGTCAAACGTTTCTCCTGAGAGGGCTTCTACATATTCTCCATTAATAAAAAGTTTTGCATCTTGAACAATTGTATTATCAACCACTACTTCATTCGTCACCAGCATGCCTCCTAATCGGCTACCTCAACAATAATTTCGATTTCGATTGCTGTGTTATTTGGTAATTGCGCCATTCCTACTGCAGATCGGCCATGTTTTCCCTTCTCACCAAAAATCTTATTAATTAAATCTGTTGCCCCATTCATGACTTGTGGCTGCTCAATAAAATCCTCTGTACAATTAACCATACCGAGTATTTTCACGAACTGTTTGACCTTACTTAATTCGCCAATCTCATGTTTCACAACACTTAGTAAATTAAGCATCGATTGTTGAGCTGCCAAATAGCCCTCTTCTGTGGATAACTCTCGACCCATTTTGCCACGATATTCGTCGACACCTTGACCTGCCGTAAATAAAAGATTCCCAGTTCTTACACAACTGACATACCCCCCATGAGCGGGCCTTAAAGGAGGGAGTTTTAGACCTAGATTTGCTAATCTTTCTTCTGGTGTATTCATCGCTTCATCACTTCTTTTATTGTTATGTTTAAAAATTCGAGGGCATTTTTCCCTAAAATGGCCTGTCTCTGTTCTGCTGTTAGTTCCACCGTGTCATCAATGACTTTTCCTGGAGGAGTTTCTCTTAACAAAAATGGGTAATCCGATCCCATGACGATTTTTTCATGCCCAAAACGATCGATTAAATAGTTTAGATTTAATGGATCATAGTTTAGCGAGTCGAAGTAAAAGTTCTTTGCATAATAACTAGGAGGCTTAGGCGTTAATCGTAAATGTGGCCAAACTTTCCACCCTTGATCTAATCGAGGGAGAATATACGGGAAAGACCCTCCACCGTGTGCAAAACATACTTTTAAACGAGGGAATTTTTCCATCACCCCTCCATTTATTAAGCTAGCTGCAGCCAAAGCTGTTTCACTTGGCATGCCCACCGTGTACATAAAGTTATGACGCGGCATGCGTTCTTTTCCTAACGTTTCCCACGGATGAACGAATAATGGGACTTCCCACTTCTCTGCCATTTCAAAAAATGACGTAAACGCTGGATCATCTAAATTCTTCCCATTAATGTTTGAACCAATCTCGATTCCTTTTAATCCTAGCTTATGAATGCAACGGTCCATTTCACGTATTGATACGGCAACATCTTGTAATGGAACAGTACCCAGACCAATGAAACGCTCTGGATACTGTTTGACGGTGTCCGCAATAAAGTCATTTTGAATTTTGGACATTTCTTCTGCAGCGTTAGGCTCAGCCCAATAGGAAAATGTCACTGGGATTGGGGATAATACTTGAATGTCTACCCCTTCTTGATCCATATCTTGAATTCTTTTTTCTGGACTCCATACTTGGTCGGTTACTTCTCGAAACACTTTTCCAGCAACCATAATGTTTGCACCACAAGAACATGTTTTCTCTAGAGTGGGCCAACGTTCACCACCGAACTTTTCTACAAAATTAGGGATATTTTCAGGAATAATGTGTGTATGAAAGTCGACTCTTAGTTCCATAATCCAACTTCTTCAGGCATGACATGTCCGCAATGATCGCATGTTCGAAGTTCTTCGCTGCCATTGAATTCTTCAATTGCACCTTTTACCTGTGTTTGAATATCTGTTAATTGAACACGAGTCACATGCATTTCATGGTCACATGCATCACAGAACCACACAAAATCTTCAAGCTCACCCAAATTACGTTTTCGTTCAATAACTAATCCGTAAGTATCGGCAACACGATGTGGAGAATGCGGTACCATGGCTGGTAACATGAAAACTTCTCCTTCTTTTACTGTCACGACTTCACGTTTTCCATCTTTATTAATAATCTCAACATAACAGTCACCTTTTATTTGATAAAAGAACTCATCCGAAGGATCCACATGGAAATCACGTCGTCGATTAGGTCCTCCAAGGATCATACAAATAAATTCAGAGTCCTCCCAAAGGACTTTATTATTAACTGGCGGCTTAAGGTGATTTTTATTTTCCTCAATCCATCCCAATAAATTAAACGCATGTAGTTTTGTCAAAGTAGTTAGCCTCCAATTTTTTAGTTGATTAATATTCTATGATCATCCGATAATCTATGCCGTTTTACTAAGAATTAAATTAATGTGCCACTGTAGATTTTGACAGCTCTACTGATTGTTGTAGTGCTTCTTTCACCATTGGGTAAGTTGGGTTTTTTCGTTTATGCGCCGCATAAAACATAGCCATTTTACGAATTGGGTCTCCTGAATAATACCGTTCATATTGAACAAGTCTTTGTCCAAATGCTTCTCCACATAAATCCCATGCTAATTTAAATACACGCACTCGGTCCTCAGATGAAACACCCGCTCGACCAATATAGTATTTGTTCATATCCGCTGATAACTCAGGGGTATGAAAGTCCGCCTCTGATGGCGACATAAGGAGTCCACCCGCACCGATAATTTGTAAAATCTCAATAGCTCGTGGATACAATTTGGGTAATATGCCACGAACCGTTTCTAATGGGACAATTGATGGAATTGCTTCGCCATGGGGAGTCAATTCATACTCATATTCAGCCACACGAATTAACGCCCGAATTGATTCAACACCTTGTAACAGTTCAGCTAGTTGATTTTGAACGTTTAAAAAACCATCTACCCCGATTGAATCTGCAACTGAACATGCAACTTCCGTTGCAAATGAAAGTTTAACTAACCCTCTAACACTGGATTGATGAGAAGGTTGTAAATTGATACCTGTTTTCGGATATAACAAGTTACCCGCTTCTACATTTTGATTAATAAATACGCGTTCCCAAGGAACTAATACATCATTAAATACTAATAATGCATCCATTTCTTCAAATCTAGATGCTAATGGATGATCCCATGTGGACCTTGTCCCATTTTGAGTTTCTTCTCGGCATAAAATTCGTAAACCCGGAGTATCAATTGGAAGTGCAAATGAAATCGCATATCTCTCATCACCAGGTTTAAAACTCGGGTACGAATAAATAATAACTTCATCCGTAAGTGGCGCAAGTGTAGCAAGCATTTTAGATCCACGAACAATTAAGCCCTCTTCTGTTTCCTTAACAACCCCCAAGTGAGTGTACGTGTCTTCTTGTTCGTTCGAAGCTTTACTACGGTCATTTTGTGGGTTAATAATTGCATGTGTTAAAAATAGGTCATGATCTCTTACGTATTTATAATAGTTAACAATATTATCTCCCCACTGATCTCCATACTGTCTAAAGAACCAGTCATTTGATGCCATTGCAGTAACCACTGTGCCTAGGAAATCTGGTGTTCTCCCCATTAATCCAAAAGTCGCCTTTGCCCACACTTCAAACAATTCTCTACGTGCTTTCAAGTCCTCCCCATTCCGAGGGTTTAAGAAAGCATTATTTACACGTTCGCCTGTTTCTTCACATACATGCGTAATCTTATCCTGATATTGAGGGTCGTGTTGCATATCATACAACCTAGCAAGCTCTTTAATCGGTTGTTTAAATACCGGCTCACTAGTTAAATCTATTATTCTTCTTCCACCCAACCAAACTTCTGGTTGGCGTGATTTCACTGCTTGAATGTAGTCGGACCCTGTTCTAATACCCATCGTTTAATCCTCCTGTTTTTCAGCTATTTAAAGCAGTTTTATTTGTTTCTGTTTTTAAGAACTTCCCTCTAAAAAAGAGAAGAGCTTCTTCTTCGTTATGTGAAAAATCTTCTACTTTTCCAACGTATAAAATATGATCCCCACCTTCATATTCAGCCCAAGACGTACATTCAAAAGTAGCAAGAGCGTTTTTCAGACGAGGAATACTACTAGAGCCTTCTTCCCAATCAATGACTAAGTTTGCATCTGGGCGTCCAGCAAATTGCCAAGCATATGCTTCCTGAGATTTAGATAACACATTAATCACAAATGAGCGTTTCTTTAGTGCTGCACAAGCCTTCGCGCTTTTAGCAATAGAAATTAGAACCAGTGCAGGATCTAAAGAGACTGATGTAAACGAGTTTACGGTAATTCCATGATTTTGATTTTGATCATCTTTCCATGTAACCACGGTTACTCCAGTTGCAAATTGGCCAAAGCAATTTCTTAATTCACGTAAATCCAAATTTTCCTACCCCCTATTAATTGCTGAAGCCTTTTTAACGATAATTCAATTAAATTGCTGTTTTTCATCCTTCTCTAAAATGCAGAAAAATGTATATCAATCACTTAGAAAACTACTTTACAAATCTATTAATATGCAGCCCTCTCTCAGAAGATACCTATTTTATAAAGATAAAAAGAGACTCTCTAAGAGTCTCTTCAGCTTGTTGATAAAAGTTTGGAATATTAAAAGGTATGAACATTTACATTTATAACTGGTGCACGAATTAAGAGGATAGTGGTTTGTTATCCCTTTCGCTTTCCGCGAACGAAACGCCATGCTTTGTCTCTCGTTTTTCCAGTAGGAGTCTTCAGAAATCACCATCTTCCAACTGAATTCATATCAAGAGATACGCATACAGAAGCGAAATCTTTTAATTGGAGTAGAGGCGGCAAAAACATGTATTTCTTTAGTTATTCGCCCCAAAGGAAATCAACAGTTTTCCTGAATTCTTTTTTTCAATTGGATAAAGGTAAAATCATTAAAAAAATCATTAGTTATTAGTTTGAAAAGAACCTCTTGAAAAATCTTATTTCCAATATAGAAGGTTATTTTGGAAAATTACCAACTAGAAATTATGGATATAAATTACTCTTTATAGAGATTTGGGATCCACATCACCGCATCTTCCCAATATGTTAGGATGAGTAGCACAACAATGGCCATCCCCAAAAACGGCATTATTGCTTTGACTAGATTTTCAAACTTCACTTTCGCAATGGAAGACACAATAAATAATCCTGTTCCAACTGGAGGCGTTAATAACCCAATCGTTAAATTGATACAAATGATGACCCCAAAATGAACGAGATTGATTTCATAGATTGCAAGTAAAGGCATTAACACTGGGACTAAAATGATTAAAGCGGCTATGCCATCCAAGACGGTCCCAATTAATAATAAAAATAAATTGACTAACAACAAGAAGACCAGCGGATTATCTGATAAATCCAGCATTGATTCCGCTACTAACTGAGGAATTTGTTCATAGGCAATGATAAATCCAAATAAATTTGCTGAAACAATTAAGAATGAAATCGTCGCTGTGTTAATAACAGTATTCACTAATATTGAAGGTAGGTTCTTAAATTTTAATTCGCGATATACACATCCAATAATAAATGTAATGACGCATGCTATTGCTGCGGACTCTGTTGGTGTAAACACGCCACCTAAAATCCCAAAAATAATTGTAAATGGAATTAGTAATGCTGGAATTACTTGAATGAATGATTTGAAAACTGCACTGTACGATGCTTTTTCACTTTTTGGGAAGTGTTGCTTATGGTTCATCATGCCAATGATGATGATAAATCCAATTCCTAACATGATGCCTGGGATAATACCCGCCATAAACAAATCAGCAATTGATGCACCTGTTAACGTCCCGTAAATAATAAACAACATACTAGGTGGAATAACGGGAGCTACAATCGAAGACGCTAAAGTAATTGCAGATGAAAATTCTCGGGTATATCCTTCTTTCTCCATTTCGGGAACCATTACTTTACTCATCATTGCTGCTTGAGCATTTGCAGACCCTAAAATAGAGGCAAGAAACATGTTTGCGATTACCGTTACATAGGCTAAACCGCCTTGATAATGCCCGATCCAAACTTTTGCAAAGGCGACAAGTCTTTTTGTGATACCGCCACCATTCATTAGCTCTCCAGCCAACATAAATAAAGGAATCGCTAATAATCCAAAGTTATCGATGCCAGAAAACATTTTTTGAGGCGCAGAGCTCAATAAAGTTGTCAAATCAGCCACTAATAAATACGCCAGTGAAGTAATTGCCAATACGAGCGATATAGGAATCCCTATGACTAATAGGGCAATAAAGAAAACAATTATCCCCATTGTCATGATAGATCACCATGGTGTTGCTTGTTCTTTAAAAGCCTTAATAAATGACTTGTTAAATGAATGGTCGCGAATGTTAATCCTACAGGTACAGAAAGATAAGGAATCCACATGGGAATTCGCATTGAAGAAGATTTCTGATGAGTGGCTGAAAACACCCACTCATAACTTAAATATAATAATAGAGACATAAAAACGATAATGATCATATAGGACAAAATTTCAAAAATTCTTTTGCCTCTATTGGATAAACGATCTACTAAAAAGGTAATTGAAGCTTGGGACTTATATTTAAGTCCCAAACTCCCCCCAATAAACGTAATCCACGCCATCATGAATATACTCGCTTCATTTGCCCAAAAAATAGGATCATGTAAAAAGTAGCGAAAGACAACAGCTACTGCAATTATTAAAGTCATCGCTGAGATTAATACCATAACAATCACTTTTTCAATTGATTCAATCCATCCGCTTAATGTTTCCATGATAGATACGCCTCCTATTTTCGGAATGTATCAATGAACTCTTTAATTAATGGATCCTTGCCTTTATACTCTGCGTCAAACTTCTCCATATATGACTTAAATAAAGACTTATCCATGTCATAAAGAACCATTCCTCGGTCAGTTAGTGTTTTAATATACTCTTCTTCAAGTGATGAACGTTTCATTGTTGCATACTCAGAAGCCGCCGCCATTGCTTCACGAACGATTTTTTGGTCTTCTTTTGGCATAGCTTCAAATTTCTCTGCATTCGCAATCATTACCGAAGGCCAAACCATATGATTTGTAACAGCTCCAAAACCTGTTACTTCATTGAAATTTGAAGTAACTGCAGCATCTAAGTCCATATCCATCCCATCAATTACGCCTGTTTGAACTGATTGATATACATCTGGTAAAGAAATAGATTCCGGATTTGCCCCTAGATATCGATACCAATCTTGTAAAGCTGGACTAGGTGTTACACGTAAAGTTAACCCTTTAATATCTTCTGGAGTTTCAATTTTTTCTCTAAACATCATTGTTCGGTTTCCTGAAAAAAAGTAATCCAATGCTCTCAAGCCTTGATCATCAAGAGTTGCTAGAATTTTTTTCGCTACATCAGAATCTTTTGCCTTATAAGCATCTTCGTAGGTTTCAAATATGAATGGCGCGAACCACGCACTAAACGAATCTGATCTAGATGTTAAAAAAGCTGTTGTAATGAAGCCGAAATCTAATGACCCTGTTTCTAATTGTTGGACCATATCAGGTTCACCACCCAATTGTCCACCTGGATATAACTCCATCTTCATACGCCCATCAGAACGTTTCTCTAATTCCTCAGCGAATTTTTTTGCTGCATCATTCCAAATATGATCAGCCGGTGCAATGTGAGCTAGTTTAAAGTTATAAGATTGTCCATTCTCTTCTTTTTTATCTGGTGGATTCTCACTCGTTTTATTGCCACTTTTACCACAAGCACTCAAAACTAGCATCATTGCCACTAGTAAAATCAAAACATGAAAACTTCTTCTCTTCATTTTCATACAACCCCTTATTTTGTGTTTTTCCTTATAAATGGC
>JBFGKX010000012.1:0-28565 GCA_041576455.1 Paenisporosarcina sp.
GCTGCGGTTTATGCACAGTCAATTGGTGCTCGTCATATTATCACAGGTGTCTGTGAAACTGATTTTAGTGGCTATCCTGATTGCCGTGATGTCTTTGTAAAATCCCTTAACGTGACAATCAATTTAGCAATGGATGCGTCACTCGAATTTCACACGCCTTTAATGTGGTTAAACAAAGCCGAGACGTGGAAACTTGCCGATGAATTAGATGCCTTGGACTTTGTACGAACAAAGACGTTGACTTGTTATGAAGGTGTACGTGGAGATGGTTGTGGCGAATGTCCTTCTTGTGTCTTACGTCAAAACGGATTGACTACTTACTTGGAAGAAAAACAAGGAAGTGGATCCCAATGATGCAACAATTTTACCCACAAACTCCTCATTCATTTCGATTCGAATTAAATAAAGATATGCATTTATCGGCAGCACATTTCATTCCCCATGAAGATGCCGGAAACTGCCAATATATGCATGGGCATACTTATTTTATTAATGTAACGATTGCAGGTGATTCTTTAGATCACACTGGGTTTCTAATCGACTTTAAACATCTTAAAAACCTTGTGCATAAGAGGTACGATCACTCAGTTCTTAATGATCATCCTGAATTTAAAGATAAATTTCCGACGACTGAACAAATTGCTGAACAAATTTGGACGACAATTACAAATCATTTAAATTCTTTGAAACATGCACCTAAATGTCTACAAGTATTAGTTCGCGAAACGCCTACTAGCTATGTAGTATACCGTCCAAAAGCGGAGGACCTTTTATGAAGATACCTGTAATGGAAATATTTGGACCGACGATTCAAGGAGAAGGCATGGTCATTGGTCAAAAAACCATGTTTGTTCGTACTGGTGGATGTGATTATTCATGTTCTTGGTGTGACTCAAAATTTACTTGGGATGGTACCGGAAAAAGCACAGCGATGAAAGCAGAAGAGATTATTCATTCTTTAAAAGAAATTGGTGGAGAGGCTTTCTCTCATGTCACTATCTCTGGCGGCAACCCTGCGCTTCATAAAGGATTAGGTGAATTTATTAAACAGTGCCATGAACAAGGTTGGAAAGTCGCCATTGAGACACAAGGTTCATTTTGGCAAGATTGGCTCCTCGATATTGATGAGGTGACCATTTCACCAAAACCACCTAGCTCTTTAATGAAGACGGATATGAATAAACTCGACACATTCATGCTTCAATTAAAAGATGCTAATGCTAGCTTGAAAGTTGTTGTTTTTAATCAAGAAGATTTCAACTATGCAGAGATGATTCATGCACGTTATCCACATGTTCCATTCTTTTTACAAGTTGGAAACGATGATGTCTTCACTACGAATGATCAGGAATTAGTGTCCACATTACTTTTACGATTTGAATGGTTAATTGATCTTGCAATGAAATCAACAACGATGAATGATGCGAAAGTTCTTCCCCAATTACATGCATTAATTTGGGGCAATAAACGTGGAGTTTAACAAGGAGGAAGTACAATGAGTGGACGTCAAAAAGAAGATTTACAAGGGATCAATTTATTAGGAAATCAAAATGTTCAATATGATTTCTCTTATAACCCAGGAGTGTTGGAATCATTCGAGAACAAACACCCATACCGAGATTATTTTGTAAAATTCAATGCGCCAGAGTTTACGTCTTTATGTCCAATTACGAGTCAGCCTGATTTTGCTACAATATATATTAGCTATATTCCAGACATTAAGATGGTTGAAAGTAAATCACTTAAGTTATATTTATTCAGCTTTAGAAATCATGGGGATTTCCATGAAGACTGCATGAACATTATCTTAAATGATTTGATTGAACTTATGGACCCTCGCTATATTGAAGTATGGGGCAAATTCACACCACGTGGTGGTATTAGTATTGACCCTTATACAAATTACGGGAAACCCGGAACTAAATATGAAGAAATGGCTTCACATCGTATGATGAATCACGATATGTACCCTGAAACCATTGATAATCGTTAAAAAAAGAAGAGGATTCTATCCTCTTCTTTTTTTAATATATTCTGTAGACAAATAATAAAATGAGTGAATATAACTGTGTACGATTGAAAAAGTGCGTATCCAAGAAAATGATCATTTCGTTTGCGGCGGACGCGTTACGCGGGCACGGCTTCAGTCTTCTCGTCACTAGAAAATCGTTGCTCCTGTTTCTGTTTCTGTTTCTGTTTCTGTTTCTGCATCGTTTCGCTAGCTTCGAAACATGAAAAAGAGTTGCATCGCTTCGCTAGCTTCGAAACATGAAAGTGCGTTGCATCGCTACGGTAGCTTCGTCGCAGGTGCACATGTTTTCGCCGCCTCCATTCCATTAAACAGAGTTAGGTTTTGTTTGCGTTTCTCTTTATATCACTTCAGTAGGAAGATGGTCGGCTATTTCTGAAGACTCCTGCGGGAAAAACGAGACTAGCTAGACCCCACAAGCTCTGCTGGCATAGACAGCTGAGCTGAGGAGGCTAGCGTTTCGTCCGCGGAAAGCGAAAGAAATAGCCGACCTTCATCTTTTTTGATAGAGTGCTAAAAATAAAAATACGAATTTTATTTTTTATATTATTTCACATTCTTTTAGCTTATTTATTAAGTTGTATATATCTCTATTAAATCCATTAATACAAGAAGAAATAACCCTTAAAGGTCTAAATATTCCTCTAACGTTTGATTGCGCGTATACATCTCAGTCGCGGGTTTAACACCCACATAGCGATAATGCCAAGATTCATGCATATAACCAGTAATATCTTCCTTCCCTAAAGGGTAGCGTAAGATAAAGCCATATAAATGAGCATGTTGGGCAAGCCATTTTCCAGCAGGGGTTTGACCAAATGTTGGTGAAGCCCAGTGCTGTTCGAAGTTTTTCTCACCAATATCAAATGCTAAACCCGTTTGATGCTCTGAATAGCCTGGACGTGCACTATATTGATCGGCGGCTTCTTGTCCATCTTTTGCTACATATTGATTATATAAAGCTTGTTGTCGTTCATATGAACGAAAGGTACTAAATGCAACAATTTCAAAACCGTCCAATTTTGCAGCTGCAGCCATTTGATTAAATGCAGCACGGGCTTGTGGATCCTCACCCCGATTATAATCTGTAGGTAGTGGATATCTTTTATTTGCTATCACAATGCCATTTTCAATAGTTGGTGAAGTTGGGTGTTCTTGATTTAGAATATAAGTGTTTTTTTCTGGTTTCTCTTCATGTGAACCCGACTTTTTTTCTGGAGAATTCGTAGAGTCATCCGGTATTTCAGTTTCTCTTGGTTCTTCAGAACGCAAAGGATCCGATTCTTTTTGATCACTTTGAGTTTGATCTTCTGTTTTTTCTTCAGCTGGTTCCAACAACACTTGAGTCGATTTACTTACTCGATAGTCTAAGTTCAAGGCAGAAATACTTTTATCGATACTCCAACTGTGCATTCCTATCCATACTAGTATTAGCGCCATCATAACGCTTGTGATTGCGACTATAACAAGCACTGGCCATTTCTTTTGATTACTTTTAGTGAATCTTATTTTACGAGATTGCATGAGAATCCTTCTTTCATTGTACTTGTTTTCATTTTACCATTTTTTTCGTAGAACATTATACTCATCTTTATTTATCCGCTATACTACAATAGACATTTTTAACAGATAAGAGGTTTCATTTATGATAAATTCACAAAACTGGTTATCTCGTCACTTTTTTGCGTTTTTCTTTACATGGGGCGTATTTCTTCCTTATTGGACAGGATGGTTGACGACTGATAAAGGACTTACCGTTGTTCATGCAAGCATTATTATGGGAGCCGGTATGTTAGCAAGAGCTGTTTCAACATTCTTCTTATTTCCAGCAGCAACTAAACGTTTTTCAATTCGCAACGTAATGGTGTGGACTGCATTTTTGTCGTTGATTATTTTGACCCTCTACATTCCGGCTAATGCTTTTATTCCATTATTTTTAATAACGCTCTTATTTAATCTCGTATACCCAATTTTACTTCCGGCCATGGAAAGTTGTGCTTCCGTTTTAATGAAAGAAGAACGTATTCACTACGGCAAAAGTCGGTCTTTTGGTTCTATTGGATATACAATAGGGCTTTTAACAATCGGTGCGGTTACAGCTATATGGAGGGAACAAGCCATATTATGGGTGATGTTAATTGGGCTTGGTTTTATGTGGTACTTACATACACGAACCGCTCCTTCTATTTTATCTATAAAACCTAAAATCGTCAGTGCTGTGAACAAGAAATCAGACTTCAAACAGTTACTCTCTTCAAAACCTTTTGTAACTGTATTAATTATTGCTATTTTATTACAAGGTGCACACGCTTCTTATTACAATTTCGGCTATATCTATTTGCAAGATTTGGGCATTAATCGTCTTTATATTGGTCTAGTTCTAAATTTAGCCGTCCTTTTAGAGATTTTATTTTTCACTCGTGCAGACCGGCTTTTTGCCAACACTAAAATATCTACGATGTTTTTGATTGCAGGAATTGGATCTACATTACGGTGGATTTTAATCTTTTTATTTCCAAATATTTGGGTATTTAATATCTCTCAATTATTACATGCTGTTTCGTTTGGAGTAGCACATTATGCTTTTATTCAGTTTATTTCAAGGCGTTTGTCTCCCGCGGAAATCCCAGCGGCTCAAGGAATGTATGCTGCCTTAGCTATGAGTTTGAGTACTGCCTTTTTGACATTTGTAGGAGGCTATTTATACGAAATAACCCCAGGAATCTCATTCCTCGGCATGACATTGTGCACAATTCCATCCATCTTTATAGTATTATTTACACGAAAAAAATTCTCATATTAACTTTTTTGGTGTTACCGACAGAAAAAAATCTTTTTCTTCGAATCTTATAGTAAGAAACTCGAGATGGAGGTTTTTCTATATGTCAAGAATCTCAAAATTCGACGTAATATTATTAATGCAACAATTAGATGAGCTTTTAGAAAATCGTAAAAAAGATAAAAATAGAGATAAAAAAATAAAAAATGCGCGGAACCGATAATGGTTCCGCGCATTTTTTATTTTATGATTCCACATGCAATACGATTACCAGAATTCCCGGATGGATCGGTTACGTAATCGTCAGCTTTTTCATGAATAATAATTGCACTACCATCTTTATCTAGTAATGAATTTGACTTCCCTTTCCCCAAGGTTACTAGTGGCGTCGTGATTTCTAAATCCACTTCTCCCTTTTTACTTACAATCAGGTTGGGAAGATCACCCACGTGATACCCTTTTGGATTATCAAAGCCATGTTGTTTTCCTGTAGGATTCATATGACCACCAGACGTTACAAAATCTGGCTGCTTACACTTTCCAACCTCATGAAAATGAATGGCTTTTTTACCGGGCTCTAGTCCCTTAAGGAGTAACCTAATTCTTACCCCTGTATCGGTTTCAGTTAACTCTATAGTTCCAACATTCTTCCCCGTAGAATCTACTACTGTCGTTACAAGAGAGTTCTCAATGACGCCACTTACAGGAATCGATTCATAATGACCGTTACAGCCAGTCAATACTAACGTACAAATGATAAACCATTTTTTCATAAAATAAACCTCCATGCAATTAATGTCTCATTAGCATGATGGCTTAAATTTTATCATTTATACATTTATAAAATAACTAGAAAAAGTACGAGAAAAAATGCCGCAGTAAACAATATGGCCATCCATTTCATCCACTTGGCTTCTCTTTCAAAACCTTTTTCTTTAAAACTAATGGCTCTAAAGCTATTGGTTAATGCAAATAATCCAGTCATTAATAATACAGCTACATTTAAATTGCCTTTTATGATAAAGATTAACGCGGCAATACTTATCGTTGCGAGTAGGATTCCAATATTTCTTTTCCGATTCATATGTTTCACTCCTTAAAAAAAGTCGGTGCAATCACGCACCGACTTTCACTTATTCTTGTTCAATTGCTTTTTCGGGATGGTTTGAATAGAATTTCCGTCCTAAATAGGTCTGGAAAATTAATAATAATCCACCCACCGTCCAATACAGTGGAAGCGCCGACATAGATGTAAATGATACGAACATAATCATGATTGGTGAAATATAAATAAACATTTTCATTTGTTGCTTTTGCTGTTCTGGGACAGTCCACAATGACACTTTTGCCTGCACGAAGTACACTACACCAGCAATTAATGTCATGATGATATCTGGTGACCCTAAACTATACCATAAGAATTGATGGCTTTTAACATCTGGTGAATACAGAATTGCAAAGTAAAGTCCCATGATGATTGGCATCTGTATTAACATTGGTAAACATCCCATATTTAAAGGATTTACATTATGTTTTCGATACAATCCCATCATTTCTTGTTGCAACTTCATCTGTTCATCTTTATCTTTAGATGCTTTAATTTTCTTTTGGATTTCATCCATTTCTGGCTTCATCGCATCCATTTTGACTTTCATGCCTTGCTGACTCTTATAATTACGAAGCATTAATGGCATTAAAACAAGTCGAATTAAAACCGTGATTGCAATAATCGCTAACCCGAAACTTCCGTTAAACATATCTCCAAAAAAGTTAAGTAAAAAGTCGAAAGGTTTGACTAAAAAATTATAGAAGTACCCTTCTTTATTTTCAATACCCGAACAACCACTTAAAACAACGGTAGCTAATACAAGCATTGATATTAATCCGATTTTTTTCTTCACTATTTTCACCTTCATCTTTTAAACTATAAAAAAGTATAACGTATGTGACTACCAATTATCAAATATACAGAAAAAAAGAGTCGAATTAGCCGACTCTTACACTTGAAAAGGAAATGAGAAGCGATATTGCTTATGTTCTTTTTGATTCCGAAACTGTTTAGGTGTAACCTCCGTGTATTTTTTAAAAATACGAGTGTAATAGCTTTGATTGCAGAAATGATATTGTTGGGAAATTTCTGAAATGCTTTTATTCGTGTGTCTTAAATAATATTGAGATTCTTCTACCCGACGGACATTTAAGTATTCTACGAGCGTAATCCCGACATGCTCTCGAAAAATTCGTGACAAATGACTTGTGCTCACTTGAAATTGCATAGCAATCTCTTCTACGGACAAATCTGATTCTACTTCATTATTAATAAACAAAATAACATTATTTACCGTTTGATGACTAAATGTCGGTTGTTGTCTTTCAGCAATAATTAACACAAAAAAATCAATTAAGTCATCCGCAAATTGGAGGAATTCTGCGTCATTCATATGATCATCTATCATCTGAATACAAGCTGCATTAAATGCAAAAGCTCTTTTTGATGGAATTTGATTTTCATATAATTTCCTCGCCATAATGGAGGATAGTATACTAAAGTAATGTTTTACTCCTCGAATCGTATGTTTTCCAGCTCTTAAAGAGATTCGATCGATAATGAGATGCAAAGTTTCCTTTGCTTGTTCAGCATCTAAATGGTGAATTTCTAATAGAAGTTTCGTTTCTAATTCAAAAAAATCTTCTATTTCATCAAATTGAGAGGATATTTCAATTTCATTTAGATATTTTTTAGAAATTGATTCGCTTCCTGATAATTGCTCGAGGAGCATTTAACACACCAGCTTTCTTTCCAATACGTCTACGCGTATTTGACCACATTCCTTAACTATATAATTTTTTTCGCATTTATCATACAATTTTTTTTGACTTTCATCATAATTTTTTTGTTACATGTATTGTAATCAACTAATAAGATGACTCAATACAATAATAAATCCGGTCTTTAGTTGAATGAATTTATAAGTTGTCCCTTCTTTTTATATAGACTTAATTACTTTCATTAAGAGGCACTAATATTTCAATATGTTCAGTTAATATTTGAGCTGTAACAGGTGTAGTGCACCTTTCATCTCCATCTAAATTGCAACTCATTTCAGGTGTTGTTTCAATACGTACTTTTTTTGTTTTAAGGAAGATGACTTCTTCATCTTCTTTTAGCTTTCCAAGTAAGATGGCTGAAGCCATGCGCATAAAAGCGGGTAAGCCAGTGCTTTTCACAATAAAGACATGAAGAAATCCATCATCAACTTCTGCATCAGGCGCAAGTTTTTCAAATCCTCCTACTGAATTTGTTAACGCGACTAATACAAGCACTGCATTTCCTTGCCAGATTCCTTGATCATGTTCAACTACAACCTTTGTCTCTTTTTCTGATGTTAAAGCTTTTACACCTTCAATTAAATAAGCAAACGCACCTAGTTTCGTCTTTTGTTCTACAGACACCTGCGATACATCTTCTGCAACTTGTCCTACGGCTAAAATATTCATAAAATAATGATTTTGTACTTTTGCAATATCCGTAAATTGAGGCTTAGCTGTTTTTAGGGCTTCAATCGCTTTTTTTGGATCTAAAGGAATTCCCAACGCTCGTGCGAAGTCATTTACGGTGCCCAATGGGATGAATGAAAAAAGCGGTCGGTATTCTTGTTCTGCTAATCCGTTAATTGCTTCATTAATTGTCCCATCTCCACCCATTGCAATTACTAATTTGTAATAATCAGTACATGCTTGACGAGCAAACTCCGTTGCGTCACCTTCACCTTTAGTTTCTTTCACATCTACTTCATATCCCATACTAACCAATGTTTCGATTGTTTGACCTTTAAATGTTTCTGCCAGTTCTTTCCCTGATGAGGGATTTATAATAAACATTGCTTTTTCCATTGAAATGCCTCCTATTAATAAGTGATATTTATGTTAATATAGTGAAAAATACAGATACGAAAGTGAGATGCACTTAATTGGATACAACATCAATACAAGAAATTATGAATGTCATTCATGAATTTTTCCCGGAGCAAGCATCCATTGTAATATCTAACACAAAAGAGTATGTATATTACCAACCTAGTAAAAAAATCGATTTAAAAATAATGCCAGGTGATTTAATTAAAGAAGGCACAGTGACCCATAAAGCTCTTTTGCAAGGACAAAAAGTAAGTGAGTTTATGTCCTCGGAAATATTTGGTGTTTCTTATTATGCTATGAGTATCCCCCTAATTGAAGAAGGTGAAACTACTGGTGCAGTTACAGCCATACTCCCTCAACAACCTTCACCTTTTCTAAGTCAGTTTTTGACGATTAAGACAAACGAAAATTGGTATCCAGTTAAACATAATCAAGTATTGTTTTTGGAAACTCAACTTCGTAAAACTTATGTCAAGGCTTTGACCCATGAAGGCTATCATCGGTTAAATTTAAGTGAGCTTGAACTTTTTCTCTCATCCGAATCGTTCATTCGATGTCATCGGTCTTATATTGTAAATATCGCATTTATTAAAGAGATACAACCTGACTCCCATTCTACTTTTTTATTAGAAATGCAAGATGGAACAAGAATTCCGGTCAGTCAACGGTACGCTAGTTATTTTAGACGATCATTAGGGTTCTAAACTACTTTTCTATACTATTTCTCATATGAACCCTCAAGAACTTATTTCTACATTGATCTAATTAACAAAAAAGAAGCTTATGCTCGTTATGAACATAAGCTCCTCCTATCAATCTTTAGGTACGTCTTCATCTGTATTTAATTTTTTTTCAATTTTTGAAGACTCATTGACATCATGTGTTTCCTTATCTTTCTTATCACTTTGAACTTCTTCGTTGTAATATTGCACACTTGTCATTGCACCTTCTTCAACCATGTTGTTGTCATCTATATCGTGCGGATCTGAATGACCTACTTTTGTCATAGTCGAGTGATTATTCTTTTGTGAATCTACATACGACATTACTTTTGTTTTTGTATTATTAAATGCAAGCATCGCTTTATCGCGATTTTCGGGTTTACTAAAATATGCATAAGCTCCTGCTGCAAGACCAGCTACTAGTAATGATCGATTATTTCCTTTTGCCATTATGAACATTCCTCCAGTAAGTTGAATTTCTTTTTATAGTGTTTCTATACCCTTTCATTTTTATTTTACACTTATAACAGGTGATAAATAAATTACAATTCACGAACAAATCTTTACCATATCCACATGCGGAATTCCATCTTCATCGTATTCGTCAGATATAACTTCAAAACCAAATGAGCCATAAAAATCTTTGAGGTGTGCCTGTGCTTGCAATTGGAGATCCGCTTTCGGCCACTTTTCTTGGCAAAAATAAATGGCTTGTTGCATTAATTGCTTAGCCAAACCCCGTCCTCGTGATTTTTGCTCTACGAGAACTCGACCAATTGAAATGCGGTTATATTTAACTCCTGCTGGTAAGATACGGGCATATGCACGTAAGCCTTGATCATCTGTGTAGGCCATATGATATGACTTTTGATCATATCCATCTAATTCCGCGTATGGACAAGATTGTTCAACAATAAAAACATTTACACGTAATTGCAAATATGAGTAAAGCTCCGTTGTAGATAATTCTTGAAATGGCTTAATTGACCACATCACGATCACTCCTTTTAGAATATTATTCTTCATGTATAGCATAGAAGTGATATTTTTGGTATGATGGCTGAAAGAATTTTGAGGTGAGATGATTTGATACGAGCGATGAAACAAGACGATATTGCTGCGGTACAGCAAATCGCCAAAATTAGTTGGAATGATACCTACAAGGGAATTATTCCAGACGATATCCAAAATTTATTTATTGAACGAACTTATTCCAATGGGATGATGATGAAACGTTTAGAAAAGACTTCAATGTATGTTGCACTTCACAATGAAGAAATCGTCGGGTTTGCCAACTTTACACGAGTTGATGAAGATGGAGATGTGGAGTTGACAGCTATTTATTTATTGCCATCGCATCAACATTTAGGATATGGGAAATACTTATTAAATGAAGGCTTGCAAAACATCCAAAATGCTCACCAATTATTTGTATATGTGGAAAGTGAAAATCATAAAGGACGAGCGTTCTATGAACGTAATAACTTTGTATGTATAGAAGAGTTCGACGAAGTTTTTGAAGGTCACCCGCTATCTACAGCAAAATATGTATATTATGTAAAAACGCCAGTGAACATTTAACTGTTCACTGGCGTTTTTTTATAACGGTTGATGCGTTTGTGTAAATTCATTGTTGTCGTAAGTACCATCTAAATGATGATTGGGTGTTTTACGCACGAAACACATAATAGCGGCAATATAAAATAAAATCGGGGCCAATAATAGAATTCCAGATAGTAAACCCGCAAAGATAAACAAAATCCCAGCTGCCTTTGGACTCTTATTTTTTGAAATCTTAACAACACCGATAATACTTAAAATCACACTCACGAGCAATGTAACGACTAGAATCCATCCGACTACTCCTACCATTTCAATCATCATATCCATCCCTTGATTGAACATCATAACATCCTCGGAATTCATCGTTGGATCCATCATCATTTCTTTTCCTATTGCTTGTTTCAGCTCCGCACTATCTGCTGTCGATGCACCTATCACAGCTAATGAGACAAAAATTAAAAATATCACATTTAATATCGTACCAATAATACCTAAAGCCATTTCGCCAGTTCTACTCATAGTTTCCACCTCATTTCATAAATTCAATAATAGAATTTCCCAACCATATTAATAATTGGTTTCATATTTTCAATATTCCCTTCATAAAATACGAATAAACCTGTTTATTTGTTGGAAGGTGGGGTATTTAATGACTAACACCAAATTGAGAGGAGCAGATGATACGATGGAAAAGAAACTCGTATTTAATCAATCAGATTTTATGTACACAATGGTAGGAGCATCCGTTTTAACTGGATTCTTATTTATCTTTACTCAAATGTGAAGGATGAAGAATATGACAAAGCTAACTTAAAAGGCAATCCACTAAATGAATTAGCGGATTGCCTTTTATTATGCTTTTAAATCTTCATATTCATCAGATTGATTAAATTCTTCAACAACAAAAGAACAAACTGCTTCCATTTTAAAGTCTTTTTCGCGTGCAAATTCGGCTGCGCGATCGAGTAGTTTCTTCGCTATTCCTTGACCTCGAAGTGCTGGAGAGACAAATGTATGATCCATCACCATCACGTCAGCTAATAATGTCCAGGTAATTTCGCCCAAATTTTGTCCATCTTTTTCGTACACAAATGCATACGCATCATGACCTAAATCTTTATACTGAAAGTCCATTAACCATCACTCCTTTTTTTCAGTTTAGCATAATTTACTCTTTTAACGTTAACGGACGTAATGAAGCTTCGATTTGACTCCGATTTGATTCTAAAAATGGAGGCAATGCTAGTGTTTCCCCTAATGCATCCAAGGATTCATCTGTTGCGAAACCTGGTTCATCCGTTGCTAATTCAAACAGTATTCCATTTGGATCCCGAAAATAAATTGATTTGAAGTAATAACGATCGACTTTACCTGAAGTCATAAAACCATGTGATCGCAATAATTCTTCCCATTTTTCATAGTCTTCAAACGTTTTAACGCGAAATGCCACATGATGCACACTTCCCCGACCCGGTCGTTCTAACGGTAAATCTGGACGTTCTTCAATATGCACTTCAGATGCTGGCCCTCCCTTTCCTGTTGAGAAAACAGTAATATCTGACATGCCTACGACAGGAGATGTATATGATCCGATTTTTGAGAAACCTAATATTTCTAACAATACACGCTGTGTCTGTTCTGAACGACGTAGAGTTAAGGTGACATGTCCTAATCCAACAATCGCGAATTCTTCAGGAATTTCAGATTTTGTCCACGGTATACCATATGGAACACCTTTTCCATCATCTACTACTAACATCAATTTCGATCCTTCGAAGTCTTCAAAATTCATTGTTTTTCTACCAAAACGTTCAACCGTATCTTCACAATAAATTTGATGTTGAGTAAAACGTTCTTTCCAAAATATTAATGCAGCTTCACTTTTTACACGAAATGCTGTATTACTAATGCTCGAAACACCAGGAACTGTCTTTGCTGCTCGGGGAATATCAAAATAGGTCATATCTGTACCAGGTGTCCCTACTGCATCCCCATAGAACAGATGGTAAGATGATGTATTGTCTTGATTTACACTTTTTTTCACAAGTCTCAAGCCTAATATACGCGTGAAAAAATCAAAGTTTATTTCAGCATTGGCTGTAATTGCCGAAACATGATGAATACCTGCCAGTTCCAATATGACTCCTCCTAAAACAAAATATCTTGAATTCGAGATTTTTTCGTTAGTTTATCATGTGCTTTCAAAATACGCAATTTATCTGTTTATACGAAAAAACCACCTAGATGGAGGTTTCAGACTGCAGACAAACAATAAAAAGAATGAATATAACTGTATACGGTAGAAAAAGAGCGTATACAAGAACCTGTTGATTTCCTTTGCGGCGGACGCGTTTCGCGGGCACGGCTTCAGTCTCCTCGTCACTAGAAAAACCGTTGCTCCTGTATCGCTTCGCTAGCTTCGTCGCAAAGGAATTGTGCAAACTTAAATTTGCACAATTCCTTGCCTGCGGGGCCTTCAGCTCGTGCTGTTCCCGCTGAAAAGAGATTGGTCGAATGGCCAATACCTTTGCGACGAGTAACCGCAGGAAAGAGATTGGTCGAATGGCCAATACCTTTGCGACGAGTAACCGCAGGAGCACATGTTTTAGCCGCCTTCACTCCCATCAAGAGATTTTTCTTGTGTAAGCTTATCTCTTCATGATATTTCAGTAGTAAGATGGTTGGTTATTTCTGGAGACTCCAGCGGAAAAACGGAACAAGCTAGACCCCACAGACTCAGCTGTCGTCGACAGATGAGTCGAGGAGACTAGCGTTTCGTCCGTGGAGAGCGAAAGAAATAGCCGACCATCATCTTTTTAGATAGAGTGCAAAAGCTAAGAATACGTAATTTTATACTTTTATTAATTAATATTGTTTTGTCATTTAGTTCATCAGTGAACGAATTGAATCGATTAGCTTATTAAAGAAATTTTTAACACTTTGCCAAAAACCTTCATTGTCCACAATTTTGCCGATTTTATCTTCAATTGTTTTGCTCAAATCATTTAACTGATCTGACCATTTACTAAAATCAATGTCCAATTGACGAATTCGGTCCATTAAATCAATGAGTAATTGGCGATCTTTTGGACTTAACTCAATTTGTAATTTTGTTAATTGTTCTTGCACAATTTTTTCAACATCTTCTTTCGACGCTGGATTTTTTTCTGCAATTCCTTTTTTAATCTCCGTTAAGAGCTCACTTACTTTCGATTCGTCTATGCCAGATTCATTTGCTAAAATTGTCGCAACTGAAAGTTCCTCATTGGCTACATCTGTCCGTTCTGTATCTAATGTTTCTCCACTCACTTCATAAGCTTTGTAAATGCCAACTAAAGCAGAATGACCAGTTACTTTTTTGGGTGCAGCCACTTCAACCGTTGCATCTTCGATTCCAGCAGTTAACATCGCATTTTCGTACATTTCTGCTGTAACTTGAGTAATATTTTCTTCTGTTACAATATTAATGACTAAACCTGAGCCTGCATCTTGACGCGTTATTTTCGCAGAAGAAAACATACGGGCAGAAGCATCCCCATCTTTAATGTACTTGACTAAATCCTTACCTGTAACGGAAATTTCTTTCACTTCTGATTCATTCGTTATGCCTAGACTGTCTTTAACAGTCTGTTTTTCGGTTTCAGTTAAATCTGCTCCATAAACCACAATTGGTAATCCGAATTTTTCATTAATTTCGTCTCCAGACGATGAAGTTCCAGTGCTTGCAATTGCGCCTGATGGCATAATCATTGAAGCAATTAATAGCAGTGAGGCAAAATAAAAAATATACTTTTTCATAATAAGTTCCCCTTTCTAATCATCCGATACTTTTATTATTGGCCAAGCCGATCCTTTTTAAAATATGCTACCCTCTTAATAATACGACAAAAAGGCACAAAAAGTTTCGGTGAGCTTCCCCCTCCATTCTCTTTGTGCCAGACAGACAAATATTTTATTCTTAGATGTCAGATTTCACAATCGTCCAGCCATCTTTTTGTTCAATCTTTCTTTCTTTCATTAATTTACCTAACGCTCGTTTGAAAGAAGCTTTACTTAACTTAAACATATCGTAAATTTCATCTGGAGACGATTTATCCGTAAATGGCATTTTGCCACCTACATCTTGTAAATAACGATATAAAGTTTCAGCGTCATCCATTAGTCTTTCTTGTTTACGTGGCAGCATAGAACCGTTTAATGAACCATCTTCCTTTACACCAATAATGCGAATATCAACTTCTTCACCTAAACGTGGTTCTGCCATTTGTTCTGTGTGATGAACGAATACCCTGTAGCCTTGTGGGACTGTAATAAAAAATGAACCAATTGGAAGCAAGCGGTATGCTCGTCCTTTTAAGTTTTCATTGAACACAGAAGTTGGAGCTTCTACGAATGTTTCTGCCACTCGATCTTCTGTTGCTAAACGCCCAAATAACTCTCCATGAAAATCGGTTCTTAGTGTCATATACAAATGATCACCCGTTTTAGGCCAAAGTTCTTTTAGCAAAGGAAGGTCTGAAGGTTTTACAATTACTTCCCGTGAACTTCCAATATCCACAATGGCCCCTTCACGCTCATCCATTTTAATCACTCTAGCCCATCCATACGTGCCTTTTGTGATATGCGGAATCGCTGATGTTGCACTTAAATTTCCACGACGATCTTTAAATAAAAACACTTTGATTGTATCATCGACTTGAATATTTTCCGGTGCTTCCGATTCATTAATTGTTACTTCGATTTCTCCATTAGATAATATCCATTTAGAAGATTCTTGGGACTTAACTTGTAAGTCAACAATTTCTCCAGAGGCCATTTCGCTCATATTGGACACTCCTTTCGTTTTACATTAATCTGAGTTTTGCTGTTTTTTTAATTCTTCAAGTTTTTGAAGAAAATCGGGATGCTCTTCCATCATTTGAATTAAATCGGCAATACGATCAATCGAATTCCAACTTAAGTGATGCTCAATTCCTTCAACATCTTCATATATTTTGTCTTCCTGTACGCCAATTAAACGTAAAAATTGTTCCAACAAATCGTGACGCTGAACTAACCTTTTTCCAAGTTTTAATCCTTTTGGCGTTAACATTAAACCGCGGTATCGTTCGTATATCAAGTATCCGTCTTTGTCGAGTTTTTGAACCATTTTTGTTACAGAAGAAGGAAGAACTGAAAGAGATTCAGCGATATCCGAAACACGTGCATATCCTTTGTCCTCAATCAGCATATAGATTTGTTCGATATGATCTTCCATACTAGGTGTCGGCATCACTCTGTCCCTCTCTTTCCATAGCTTATATAAGTGTACTATAGTCGATGAATGTTCTCAATCTGTGAACATAGGCACACGCATTTCAACCGAAAATTATGGAATTCTAGCCTCGAGGGTTTATCTCTAAAATTTCAAGGGTAACTTATGATTATCAAAGCCTAATTGTAGAGAGGATGAGATTGAATGGGTAAAATGTTATGGATGATTATTGTCGTATTACTTATTGTATGGTTACTTGGACTTGTCTTTAAAATCGGAGGCGCACTAATACATTTAATTCTTTTAATTGCAGGGATTATTTTGATTGTGCAGTTAGTTACTGGAAAACGAAAACTGTAATTATTGGGATGAACTTAATATACGTTCATCCCTCATCTCAATATAATAAAGCACAGGTAGCAATCGCTACTTGTGCTTTTTTCATAGAAGGAGGGGCTGTTCTTGTCTACGTTCCTAGTGATCGCAGGGCTCTTATTCATTACCGTCAACCTAGGCTATTTCCTTAGAAATAAAACGTACAATAAAAGCAATTTCAGTACGGCTCTCTTTTTGAAATTATTCTTTGTACTTCTTGGAGTAACGATAGGATTTGCTATCCTTTACTATGCTTTATCCATAGATACGGTAATACTTCGCATCAGTTCCTCTACCGGAAAACCTGCTGAGGAATCATTTTTGAATTTGCTTTATTTTAGTGGAGTCACGATTTTATCCGTGGGGTACGGTGATTTAATTCCAGTAGGACCTACACGTTTCTTTGCGCTTTTAGAAGCTGCAATCGGAGTATTATTGCCTACTGCCTACTTCTTGAAAGCTCTAGGTTCATCAAGTTCAAAAAATGACAAAGGTCAATGAAACAGATTGGTTAAAGACACTGGCCAGTCTGTTTCTAAAGCTACTGAGGGCTAACTGGCATCATCTAATCTTTGCATAAATACATGTATCTCGTATGTATTTCCCATCAGCTGAGAGAGAATCTTGTTTCAAAATTCCCTCTAAGGTATACTTCAATCTTTCGGCTACCGCTCGACTTCTAACATTGTCTGTATCACATCGTATCTCGACTCTTCTCACGCCAAGCTCCTCAAATGCAAACTCTGTTAATCGATCGGCTGCTTCCGTCATATACCCCTTGCCTTCGAATCGACTGTCTAACCAATAACCGATTTCAACTTTTGGAATGTCCCAGTTGATTCGGTGAAAGCCACTCGAGCCAATAAACTCTCCTGTCTCTTTTAAAAATAAATGAAGACGTAAATCTTTTCTCGTTATAAAATCAGCAACTGCCTGTCGAAGATTTTCAGTTGTCTCCTCAATGGTCTGACTTTTTTGAGCAAATGGCATCCAAGGCTGTAATGCTTTGTGGGAATTTTTTAGACTTTCCCATACGAGTGGAGCATCTTCAACTTTTGGTGCACGAATCAATAATCTTTCGGATTCAAATGAATCTGTGATTACACGCATTGAGATATGAATTTTCGATTCTTCTTGATCCGTTTTTTGCTGATCATCCCATAACACAGGCGTTGTCTTGCCCTCTAAAAAATCTTCCCTTGTCATTCCATAAGTGATGGCATCATAATAAGAGCTTTCTCTTGGAGAAAACCACGCTTTACGTAAATGCCCCTCTTTGACAAACCCTGCCCGTTCAAAGGTTTTGCGCATTGCAAAGTTATCTTGACGTGTATGACCTTCAACACGAATTTTCTTTTCCGGAAGACTAAATACATACTCCGCAACTTTTGTTAGAGCAGCTGGACCATGCCCACGTCCTCTGTACCTTTCTGCGATTCGCAAGTCAAAGACAGGAATTTCATCTTGTAAATCAAATACTTTAACAATGCCTACTTTCTCACTTTCATTGTCTTCAACCCAGAAAGTTTTCACTTCATCAGACTCATAGCCACCTTCTTCGATGGCTTTTTCAATAATTTCTCTTGCTGGATTCGAATTGCCATGAAAAGGCCATGTGTTGGTCGTCATGAAATGTATTAATTGTTCTTGTTCTTCCATTGTCCATTCTGTTAATCGCATTTTTCTCCTCCGTACTCCGTTACTTTTGAACACGCAATAGTCTCATTGAATTTAAAACAACGAGTAACGTCGCACCCATATCTGCAAATATCGCAATCCAAAGAGTTAATAATCCTGGGATAATCAGCAGTAACGCTACTATTTTTAATCCTAAGGCAAACATAATATTTTCTTTAATAATACGCAATGCTTTTCGACTTAATTGAATCGTGTATGGAAGCTTTTCTAAATCATCGGCCATTAAAGCGACATCCGCCGTTTCTAAAGCCGCATCAGTTCCCGCTCCACCCATCGCAATCCCAACCGTTGCTGCAGCTAGCGCCGGTGCATCATTCATGCCATCGCCAACCATAGCGACCCGCCCAAACTCGTCTCGTAACATTTTAACTGCTTGTAATTTTTCATCTGGCATTAGCCCTGCTCTTACGTCGGTTAGCTTCAGCATCTTCCCAATGGCAAAAGCTGTTGTTGGATGGTCACCTGTAAGCATTACAATGTGTTTTAAGCCTAGCTCTCTCAATTTCGTTAAGATGGCCGGACTAGTTTCTCTTATTGCGTCAGCAACAGCTATATAGCCCATATAGTTCCCATCGAAAAGAATGATCATCACAGACTTGCCTTGTTTACTCAACATTTCGACATTTGACTTTACATCATCTGACATCATTAATATTTCTTCAGCCCATTTTAAACTACCTACGGTTACTTCGATTCCATCTACAGATGCTTTCGCACCTTTCCCAGTCACTGATTGAAAATTTTCAACGGAAGCAAGCGCAATATTTAATGATGACGCATGATGAACAATAGCGCGAGCTAAAGGATGACCAGAATAAGACTCCACTGACGCTACCTTTGATATAACATCATAAAGAGGGAGTTGATTAGTGATTTTGATATCCGTTACTACTGGATAACCGTTTGTTAACGTCCCTGTTTTATCGAAAGCAATCGCCTGTATGCGACCCATTTCTTCTAAATGAATGCCTCCTTTGATTAAAACTCCTTGTTTTGCGGCATTACCAATTGCTGTGACGATGGCAACTGGGGTTGAGACCACAAGTGCACATGGACAACCTACGACCAATACAGCAAGACCTTGATAAATCCACCCATACCAATCTCCTACAAATATTGGAGGAATTACTGCAACAAACAAGGCAATGATGATAATGATGGGCGTATAAAACTGGGCAAATTGATCAACAAATTTTTGAGAAGGCGCTTTTTCTGCCTGTGCTTCTTCGACTAAATGAATGATTTTAGCAATCGTGGAATCTTCCACTCGCTTTGTTACGCGAACTTCGAGAGCTCCTTCTTCATTTAAAGTACCTGCAAAAACTTCGTCTCCTTTCGATTTTCCTACAGGCATGGATTCTCCTGTTATCGGGGCTTGATTAACAGATGAATGACCTGATAATACTTCTCCATCCATCGCAATCTTTTGACCTGGTCTTATAAGAAGCGTATCCCCAATGATAATTTCCTCAGTGCCGAGTTCCACCACTTCCCCATTTCTACGAATGGTGGCGCGTGTTGGAGCTATGTTCATTAGTTCTCTAATTGATTGCCGTGCTTTTGTCATTGAGTAAGCCTCCAAAGCTTCACTTACCGCAAATAGAAAAACAACTACAGCACCTTCACGCCATTCCCCGATAATTACAGCACCAATAATGGCAATGGTCATTAGTGTTTTCATATCAAAATAGAAACGGGACAAATTCTTTAAGCCACTCCAAAACATTTCATATCCACCTATCACAATGGATAAGGCAAAAAATGAAATCGCAGTTGGATTTGCTTCATGTGTACCAAACGATATGAACGTTCCAACAATTAAAAAAATAAGTGAAATGACTGTCTTGATATTTTCTTTTCGTTTATAGAAGGGGGGCGATTGAACGGATTGGTTTACCGAAATTGGCAGAACTTTAATTCCATCAAAGGCTCCAGCTCTTTCTAAATCGTCAGCAGTTACAAGTCCTTTTACTCGGACTTTTGATGCTCCAAAATTCACGACAACTTCTGAGACATTCGGTAGTTCTTGAATGTTTTTCTCAAACTTCATTGCACAATTTGCACAAGTTAAATTTTCTAAGCGAAATTCGTGTTGCTCATGTGCTTTCATGTTATCCTCCTTCCTTCGCATGAGCGTGTGCAGTATGCACTAGCTCTCTAACGTGATTATCCGCAAGTCGATAATAGACGAGTTTTCCTCTTTTTTCTGATTTGGCTAAATCAATATCTTTTAAATATCGCAGGTGATGTGAAGCTGTAGCGGTTGACGAATGGATAATCGATGCAACATCGCACACACATAATTCAGCTTTAAGGGTTAATGCATAGGCAATTTTCAGCCGAGTTTCATCCGCCAACGCTTTAAATATATGGGCCATTCCTTTTAAGTCTGGCAAATTATTTTGAACATATATGACATCTTCGTTATGAACGCACGCGACTTGGCAAACTTCTGTTTTCATTGCCTCAACTCCTCATTCAAATATACATTTGATTATTGAACATAGTATATGCTTCTAAAGATAACAAAGCAAGAATACTTGAATTATAATTTGAATATTCAGAGCATAGAATTTAATTTACCGATTACGTGCATTTTTCATCTTAGCGAAAATTCAAAAGTATTCTCTAAAAAAGGAATTCCTTTCTACTTTAGAGAATATATTATGAAATACTTGATCTATTTTGAGCTTCAATTGGTAATAATACTTCACATTTAGAGGATGTCGATTTAACTAATAGTGCTACTTTACTAAGGGGGGGTTAATGATGTATCACAAAATTTTGGTAGCTGTAGATGGTTCTTCTCATTCAAAGCGAGCAGCAGGTCACGCTGTTTTCTTAGCAAGCATTACTCCCAATGTGCACGTTACATTACTTTACGTCTTAAATTATGACAAGACCCGAAATGACTCAATTCATAGCATGAGTAGTGAAGAACTGCATATTACACGCAAAAACAAGATCATGCCCATTAAAGAGTTATTTACATCCAAAGGGATTTCAACAGAAGTAAAATTGTTGCATGGAGAAGCTGGACCAGTGATTGTGGAGCACGCAAATCAAGAAAATTATGACCTTGTTGTGATTGGCAGTAGAGGTCTCAATACCTTGCAAGAAATGGTACTTGGAAGTGTTAGTCATAAAGTAGCCAAACGGGTACAAGCACCTGTTTTATTAATTAAATAATGTTGGTGAGGCTGATCAATTTATTGGTCAGTCTTTGCTATATTTTAGGAGTTGATACAGATGGAAAGAGGACTCTTAAACCTAATAACAGACGTCCCTGGAATAAAAGTAGGACATGTCACATTAGATCAATTTATAGACGAAAAAGATTCAATTTGTACCGGTGTCACAGCCATTTTACCACATGCTCAAAACCCTTTTCTTCATAAAGTGGCCGCCGCTAGCTTTGTATTAAATGGATTTGGAAAAACGGTAGGACTCATACAGCTTGAGGAATTAGGTTTAATGGAGTCACCTATTATGCTCACGAACACCTTTAGCGTTGCCGCGGTGTTAGAAGGTACACTTTCCTACATGTTGAAACAAAACCCCACAATTGGGGATTCAACCAGTTCACTTAACATAGTTGTTGGTGAGTGCAACGATAGTTATTTAAATTCTATGCGTCTCTTAGCTGTTCGGCCAAAACATGCAATTCAAGCCTTAGAAAAAGCTGCTCCAGGACTTTTTGAACAAGGAGCAGTTGGTGCAGGGAAAGGCATGATTTGTTATGGAGTTAAGGGAGGCATTGGAAGCTCCTCACGAATTGCCAAACATGAAGATGGCGTATTTACTGTAGGAGTCTTAACACTCACGAACTTTGGTTCAGCTCATGAGTGCCAAATTTCTAATTGGGAGCAAGACTATCTAAATAAACCTGATGGTTCTGTTATCATCATTGTCGCTACTAATGCCCCTATCGATGCACGCCAATTGAAGCGCCTCGCAAAACGTGCAGCTATCGGATTAGGACGTACCGGTACACATATCCATAACGGTAGTGGAGATATCATTATTGCATTTTCAAACGCGAATCTAGTGACTCATGAATCGGACAACCCTTTTCATTCTCAGTCACTTTTGCGTGATGATCATCCACTGATGAATGAATTATTTCAAGCTGTCATTGAAGCTACGGAAGAAGCCATATATCAATCGATTCGACATGCAGAAACAACCACGGGTCGATTAGGTAGAGTCATTAAAAAGGGAGAATTCAAATAATAAAAGGCTGTTACTTCGTCATTTAAATGCCGAAGTAACAGCCTTTTGACATGATAAGACTTCATGCTATTTTTTCTTCCATCTTTCTTATGACTTAAGACAATTTGCGACAATTGCACAGCTTCATTAGTAAATGAAAGACCCTAAAATCCATCCAATACTTATGAACATGAAGCCACCAAAGAGGGTGAGAACGGCGTAGGCAATTGCTTGTCGTTGTTTCCCGTTAAACCAGCTCTCTACAAACTGTACCGCAAACGTAGAAAAGGTTGTAAATGCACCTAAAAATCCGACAAACCAAAATACACTAAACCAACTAGTTCCGATGATAAGTTGAAGTGATATGCCCATTAAAAACGAGCCAAGCCAATTAATGATCAATATCCCTCTCATCCCCCTCAGTTTAAGGGAGATAGCATATCGAAGTAATGCACCAAAGCAACCGCCTAACAAAACTGCTATCACACTCATTTAAACTTCCCACCTAACTGCAAACCAATAGCAGCGGCCATAAAACAAAATAGTGTCATGCCCACCCCATACATACTTGAGAAGATGATGTTTTCCTCCAAAAGTATAAGCCACTCTGCTGAAAAAGTTGAAAACGTTGTAAATGAACCTAGAACCCCTGTCGTCCATAGCAGTGATGACGCTTTCCCCGTAGCATTCGCACGTCCTGCTAACCATCCTAAAATGAAGCTTCCCACTCCATTTATCCCCCACAAAAACAAGATATCTGGAATGGTGATCATGATTGTATACCGTAATCCAGCACCAAGCATTCCACCTGTACCAACTAATATAGAATTTTTCATTCACTTACACATCCTAGTCATAACTCATATGAGTTCATGTTAACGCATGCACTGATACCATGTCATGAGCAATCATTGATTTTAAGGTAAATATTTCTTGAGGTATAAAGAGTCTCTTAAATGTTTCTAACCTCATCTATATCAATAGGAAATCTGTGACTATCTCTTCCCTACGTAGTGACCACACTGGTTACAATTCATCATCCATTTCAAGTGATCAAATAGAATTACAGTAAAGAAAAAGCGTCATGTTTAGTTGTGATTATTTAACAAAATCTCTTTTTAAGAACAGTGTTTAGTTAAGGGGGAGATTCGAAACATGAAAGTCGATAACAACTGTTATGTTTAACAAAGACGTAGGTTTAGTTGTAATAATCATAAGTTTAGTTGTACTTTAACTATACTGACCTCTGTAACTGGACAGTATTTATTCGATCGAAAATCATCAGCAGTATTTAACAGCGCCTAAACAAAATTAAAACCTCGAATTCATGAAATTCGAGGTTTTAATTCATTCATTTTCTCCAACAATTTTCACTTCAAGATCTAATGAAATGCCGAATTGCTCTTGGACTGTTTGACGAACCATATCAATCGTTTGAATATAATCCGTTGCAGTTGCATTATTTTTATTCACAATGAATCCAGCATGTTTCGTTGACACTTCCGCCCCACCAAAACCTTTACCTTGTAACTTACAGTCTTGAATCAATTTTCCAGCAAAGTATCCCGGTGGACGCTTAAACACACTTCCTGCCGAAGGATATTCTAAGGGCTGTTTCGATTCACGTAAGTGAGTTAGATCGGCTATTTTTGCATCAATAGACAATTGGTCTCCTATTGCTAGGTCAAACTCTGCAGATAATACATAGTATCCTTTTTTAGTAATTACACTTTTTCGGTAATCTAAATCCAGCTCGTCTTTCGATAAGACCAGTCTCATTCCTTCTGGAGTTAGTACAGTCGCTTGTAAGATGATATCTTTAATCTCACCGCCATAAGCTCCAGCATTCATTGCCATTGCTCCACCAATAGAGCCGGGAATGCCACATGCAAACTCTAGTCCCGTTAACATCTCTTTTGCTGCTGCTTTAGAAACATCAATGATATCCGCACCGCTTTCAGCGTATACATGTGTCCCGTTAATTTCAATTCGATTTAATTTAGATAAATTTAAGACGATTCCTCGTACTCCACCATCACGCACCACCATGTTCGATCCATTGCCAAGTAATAATAGTGGGATTTTTTCCTGATGAGCATATGCCACAACAAAAACGGTCTCTTCTTCTGTTTCTGGGGTTACGAATACATCTGCCCTTCCACCCATTTTGGTCATTGTGTGTAAGTAAAGAGGTTCATCTATTTTGACACATTCGTGTGAAATTTTAGTAGTTAAAGCTTTAAACCATTGTTGCTTAGTCATGAAAAGCCAAATCCTTTCCCTTAACTCTTTTCATTACATAGTATGCGTATTGTCGACCTATTTGACAAGTAAAATCAAGATAACCTTGTCATTAATTCAGGTTATCTGTTCACAATCGCATCTTAAGCGTTATGCGATTTTTAAAGTACCTATATTCTAGATTTACTTGTAGTTTAAAAATCCAGTTGAAAATACTCGAAAACAAACTATTTGATTGTCTTTATTCATCAATCCCATGTTCTTTTAGATAAGGGGGAACACTGGATTAGTTAAGGGAAAACTTAATTTTTGTATCAATCGAATGAAGAAAGAATTATGTTGAGTTGTCTATTTATCCTTAAATAAAGATAAATAATATTAATTATCTTGACACTGAGATAATAACTGCATATAGTATGGATAGAAATTAAATATATTATTGGAGGAATTGAACATGAAAAAATGGAACGTAGACGCATCTCACTCAACTTTAGGTTTTTCAGTCAAACACATGATGGTTTCAAAAGTTCGAGGGACTTTTAATCAATTTAATGCAAATGTTGAAGCAAATGAAAATGATTTAACTGGCGCTACTATTGAATTTGCAGTTAACGTTTCTAGCATTCAGACAAATAATGATGACCGAGATAATCATTTACGCTCTGCTGACTTTTTCGACGTTGAAACATTCCCAGAAATTAAATTTGTAGCAAACAACATTTTCAAAAAAAGTGATGATACTTATCAAATTGGCGGTGACTTAACAATTAAAGCAGTGACTAAACCTATAGTATTTGATGCTGAATATGAAGGAAAAGGGACCAACCCATGGGGCCAAGAAGTGGTTGGCTTCACCGCTGACGCGAAAATCAATCGTAAAGAGTTTGGCTTAACTTGGAACCAAGCACTAGAAACTGGTGGAGTTTTAGTTGGCGAAGACATTAAGCTTTCGTTAGAAATTCAAGCTAATCCAGCTGAATAAAAAGTACAAAAAAGAACTTCTCAAATTGCGAGAAGTTCTTTTTAATGGTTCCAAGACTGCTTTCTAAGCTCAATAGCATCTTTTGCCATAACAGGTCGACTAATTAAAAATCCTTGAATCTTTTGGACATCCATTTTTTTTAATAAAGCTAATTGTTTTTGTGTTTCTACACCTTCCACTACGGTTGAAAGTCCAAGGTTTTTCGCAATTTCTAAAACACCTTCTAAAATCACTTGTGACTTTTCCCCATCTTGCTCCATTTCAACAATAAATGACCGATCTACTTTAACTTGTTGAATCGGCAATAATTTCAAGATTGACAGTGACGAATAACCCGTTCCAAAATCATCAAGTGCTGTTTTCACACCTAACTCGTTCAACTCACTTAAAACTTGAGTCGCCAGTTTGCTATTTTGAACGGCAACGGTTTCCGTTATTTCAAAGATTAATCGGTGAGGTGGTATTTCAGACTCTGAGATGATCGATTTCACGTCTTCTAAAAAATCAGGATGCATCATTTGTTTGACTGAAATATTAACTGCAACTTGAAAGTCGCTGTGTCCCCCTTCTTCCCATATCTTCATTTGTGAAGTCACTTGACGTAAAATCCATCTACCTACTGGGATGATTAAATCATTTTTTTCTAATAATGGTATAAATTCGACAGGAGAAATATGGCCAATAACCGGTGATCCCCACCTCAATAAAGCTTCATAACTAACAATTTTTTTAGTAGATACATGATAAACAGGTTGATACATTAGAAAGTATTCATTTCTAGCTAATGCGTGACCCACATTATTGGCTATTTGACGCACTCGATCATTTTGAGTAGCAAGTTCTTTTGAGAAAAAGACAAATCGGTTTCCACCTTGTTTTTTTGCTTCTTGCACCGCAAACATAGCATCTTGCATCATTAACTCTGGCCAATCTTCCAACTCCGATTTCCGAATTCCAACACTTAATGTAAGCCATACACTTTCAAATTCAGATAGTTCAATGGGTTCTTCCATTAATTTAATTAAGTCTACCGCCAATTTACGTAAAACTTCTTTATCGTGTGAAGGCACGATTATTACAAATTCATCTCCGCCTACCCGATACAGATCATATTTTCCGATAATAGATTGTATTTTACGACTCGTTTCAAATAAGAGGCGATCTCCAATTAAATAGCCAGTACGTTCATTGATTTCTTTAAACCGATCCATATTAATAAAGAACATGGTAAATACTTTAAAGTTTTGAGGACCCATCTGTTTTGTTAAGTGTTCTTCTAGCATTACTCGATTAGGCAAGTTTGTCAGTAAGTCTCGTTTCAACATCATTTCTTTTCGTTGTTCATTTTTCCATAGATAAAAAAGAATACTCCCTAGAATAAGAACGGTCATCACAATCATTAAAACATTCCACCAGAAAATAGAAAAAATTTGATCTTCTACTTTTTTTGTGAAAGAATCTACAACTACTTTCCATTCATCATCGCCACGTTGATACATGACATAATGCGCTGAATTTTCATCAATTAAAATGGAACCTTGATCATGTTCATAGATTTCTTGAAGGGCTCTTGAGGAATTAGGCACGATGTCTTTAAGTTCATTTTTAGAAGAAGAAAAAACTAGTTGGTCACCTTTTAGTAAAAATAACGAACCTTGGAGGTTAGAATTTGCTCCAAAATCTCCTAACACTTCTTTCATATTTATTGCTACTGATAAGACTCCGATTGTTTTTCCATTTTTAAGAATGGGGGTTCTAATCACATTAATCCGAAGTTTTGGATCTTGAAAAGATGAAAATGTATCACTAAACACAGTTTCCCCATTCAAAGCTCGTTTAAATGATTCTTTATGAGGCACGTTAACTCGAGAACCATTACTTACGGTTAATTCACCATTTACAGAGATAATCCCTAGGTCGATAATAATAGGCATCTTATCACGTTGATTTGCTAAGAATTGAACGATTTCCTCTTCACTTTCTATCGTAGCTATGTAATCCGCAATCAGTTCAATCTCTACTATACGTTCATTCGAAAACCGGTTGATTTCATTTATAAAATCATTAAGTAACTCGTTTGTTTCTAATTGTACGGATTCCAGTACGTCTGATTTTACTGATTGATAATTGATGTAAATTAATGTAACAACCGTTAACAAAATAAACGTTAGTAATAGGTAAGTTTGTAGCTTTAGTTTAAGCAAGTTGTCACACCCTAATTTTCAATTGTTGCAACATTCTCTTCATCTAGATTAAATACTAAATACCAGGAAGAATTGTTTCCTTTCATTGTCATGGATTAACTGAATATAGTCAATATGTCCACCGTATGCTTGTCTTTAAAATAATGGGAGTTCACCTACGATCTATCGAAGAGAATTGTTTATGTTTATCGAATGTAAGTAAAAATGTGCATGATGACATGTAATTCATGGAATACAATACGGTTTGACATTGTATTTCTGGCTAATCTCAAAGGATTTAAAAAAGCTGTTCTCCTCGTTATATTAAGAAGAACAGCTTTTTATCTCTGTAAACACATTTTCATGTCACCTTTGCCATTTGCTACGTTCAAATGTTCATATGTACCATTTATAAAAGGGAGTTTCGGAGGCACATGTCCAATATTGGCATTAAAAATAATCGGCAATCCTGTCACTTCAGCTAATCTTTGTAGCGCATTTAATGCTGGGAAGCGTACTACTTCTAAACAGACAGATGTGCGCTCGAAAAGAATTACCGATGCATAGGAAAACCTGCCCGTTTGTTGCATTTGTAATAGGGCACGATAA
>JBFGKX010000013.1:0-27843 GCA_041576455.1 Paenisporosarcina sp.
ATGCTTGGTCGACCTACTTCCGAATACATATCTTCTACCAATTCATACATAAAAGAGAAATCAAGCGCAGACTCAATTTTGCGAACAAGGTGATTCGCAGGTACAAGTTGGTCTAAAGCAATCATTTCAATTTAATCTCGTAGAATGGAATACTGTTTTGAAAGCATTATAGTCAACTCAAGCAATACTTTTTAAAAAGGAAAGGAATCAGAGCCACTCCCGCGGAAAAACGGATGGCGAAAGCCCCGCAGATCTTTAGGTCGAGGAGATTGAGGCGTTCGTCCGCAGGAAAGGGCTCAGATTCCAAATGAATTGTCATATGTTAATTTTGAATGAAAAAAGACTGTAAGCAAACTCAAAATTAATGAGTTTGTCTACAGTCTGAGCAGCCAATTTGGCTGCTTTTGTTATTTTACCGAACCACTTACAAATGTGTGGTCTTTGTAATACATATTTTTTACTAATACATTTGGTCCAAGACATTTTACAGCTGGGCAATGGCAATTTAATTCTTGTGCGAGGGGGGACAATAGCCATTCATCAAATATGGTTGGCAAAGAATCATTTTTCAAATTTCCAAGTACAGGAGCGTCTCCGAAATCAGTTACAATGACCTCTCCAGAGAATATGTTAACATTCAAACGAGAACGTCCATCAGGGTCGTTCCGAACCGTTACATTTAATTCTTCTTTCAGTCTTTGCTGAAGCGCAATATCTTCAGCACTAGTGCTACACGGATAAAAAGGCAAAGTGCCCAATAGCATCCAAGTGTCTTGATCTCGAATATCAAGGAGATGGTGAATCGCTTGTCTCGTTTCTTCAAGAGTTAAAGATGTTAAACTGCTCGCAAAATCAGAGGGATACATAGGATGTATCTCGTGTCTTGCACACTTCATTTCTTCAATTACCTGACGATGAATATGTTCCAAGTAAGGTAACGTCTTTTTATTTAACATGGTTTCAGCGGATACCATGACGCCCGCTTCAGACAACATACGGCTATTTTCAATCATTCGATCAAATAATTTAGCACGTTGCTCGTAGGATGGTTTTCTTTCCATAACTGCAAATCCTGTTTCAACAAATTCGTCAACAGTTCCCCAGTTATGTGAAATATGTAAAACATCTAAATAAGGAGCAATCAATAAATAACGCTCAGGGTCTAAGGTTAAATTTGAATTAATCTGTGTGCGAACTCCACGCTCATGCGCATATTTTAAAAGAGGGAGCACATAATCAGTTACAGATTTTTTTGATAACATCGGCTCACCACCGGTAATACTTAAGGTTTTTAGATGAGTAATTTCATCTAAACGCTGACGAAGAAGATCGAAGGGCAGTGCTTCTGGATCTTTAGTTTGTAGGGTATAGCCAACTGCACAATGTGCACAGCGCATATTACAAAGTGTTGTTGTCGTGAATTCAATGTTCGACAACGTGAGTTTACCGTGGTCATTAATATCTAAATAAGCTTCCCATGGATCGTATGAGGGAGTAAGTTTTGGAATAGTTGTGTTCATCATTCAATCGTCCTTTCTACAAGAAAACATTGTCGCATATCAAATGCTCAGTGAATACGTTAAATTTTAGATTTTATGAGAATTCAAGTAATATAAGAAGAAAAGGTGAATTTTATGAGTTATCCAAATCCAATTCTTTTGTACGATGGAAGTTGTGGTTTTTGTCAAAAATCTGTTCAATTTATCTTAAAACACGAACGTGATGAGACCATTTATTTTACGCCGCTGCAAAGTGACTTAGGCGCTCAAATTAAAAAAGACCATCCCCATATAGAGGGGATTGATTCAATCCTTTTCTTAAATGGGAAGGATCTATTCACGGAATCAGATGCAGTCCTCTTTTTGTCCTCTTATCTAAAAACTCCTTATCAACTTGTTAAGTACACAAGACTTGTACCTAAGGTGTATAGAGACAGCATATATCGATTCGTCGCGAAGCATCGACACCAGTTAAACCGACATAACCAATATTGTTTAGTGCCAACTGCAAGTCAAAATAAGCGATTTTTAAGTTAAAAAGGAGATATGTATATGTTTCTAGAAGACAACAACAAAATTAGAAAAGAATTATATTTGTCTATTGAAAGTTTAACCGACGCACAATTTAATCAAGTCCCATCTAACGGTGGATGGTCTGCAAAACAAATTATCGAACATCTTATTCGGATGGAAACTGTGATTGTCACAAACATTGCAAGAGAATTAAAAAATTCAGATAGCCCTAAAGCAAAGAAAAAACCCATATGGCTGACAACATTCAGAATAATGAAAGTGGATGCACCGGGATATACACAACCGACCGAAGAGTTCAAAACCAAACAAGAGATGTACAACGAACTTCATAAATCGCGTCTCTTCTTATTAGATGTATATGAATCAAGCACAAAAGATGTACTTCGAGAAAAGTCATTTGAACATCCAATATTCGGAAAAATCCCGTTACTTCAATGGTTTTCATTTGTTGGATTGCATGAAAAGAGACATGTAAAGCAATTGAAAAAAACCATTAATATGTTATAAGGTCATAAAAAAAACTTATCACAACCTATAATTTTAATGTAATTTACTTATAAACTAGACTACGTTATGATTAGAACTGGAGAAAAGTCGCTACCAATAGATGAGAGCCTTTTCATAAGAAAAAAGGAGGAATAGACATGGCAAAAAGTAACTTGCATAATAGCCGTACTTCTTTCGATTTAAACGGTAAAACTTATAATTACTACCGTTTAGCTGCGTTAGAAGAGGCAGGGATCGCAAATGTATCCCGCCTTCCTTATTCAATTAAAGTATTACTAGAGTCCGTATTGCGCCAACATGACGGATATGTCATCACAGATGACCACGTAGAAAAATTGGCAAAATGGGGCAAAGACGTAGACCCAGAAGCAGAAGTTCCGTTCAAACCGTCTCGCGTTATCTTGCAAGATTTTACTGGTGTACCAGTAGTTGTTGATTTAGCAGCGCTTCGTTCGGCAATGGCTGAAATGGGTGGAGATCCTGATAAAATCAACCCAGCAATTCCAGTTGATTTAGTTATTGACCACTCTGTACAAGTTGACAAATACGGTACAACTGATGCACTACGCGTAAACATGGAATTAGAATTTGAGCGTAATGCAGAGCGTTACCAGTTCCTTAGCTGGGCTCAAAAAGCATATGACAACTATCGTGCGGTACCACCAGCTACAGGTATCGTTCACCAAGTAAACTTAGAATACTTAGCAAACGTTGTTCATGCGATTGAAAATGAAGAAGGTACATACGAAACGTATCCAGATACACTAGTAGGTACTGACTCTCATACAACAATGATCAATGGTATTGGTGTTCTTGGATGGGGCGTAGGTGGAATTGAAGCTGAAGCAGGAATGCTTGGACAGCCTTCGTACTTCCCAGTTCCTGAAGTTATCGGAGTTAAGTTAACAGGTGATCTTCCTAATGGAACGACAGCTACTGACTTGGCACTCAAAGTAACAGAAGTACTTCGTAAAAAAGGTGTAGTAGGTAAATTTGTTGAGTTCTTCGGTCCTGGCGTTACGAAACTGCCACTTGCTGATCGTGCAACAATTGCAAACATGGCACCTGAATACGGCGCTACTTGTGGTTTCTTCCCAGTTGACGAAGAAGCACTTGAGTATATGCGATTAACAAGTCGTGATGAAGACCACATTCAAGTAGTGAAAGAATACTTAACTGCTAACGGAATGTTCTTCACAGTAGACAATGAAGACCCAACATATACAGACGTTGTAGAGCTTGATTTATCTACAATTGAACCTAATATGTCTGGTCCTAAGCGTCCACAAGATTTAATTCCGTTGTCTCAAATGAAATCTGAGTTTAATAAAGCGGTAGAAGCTCCACAAGGGAACCAAGGGTTCGGCTTATCTAAAAAAGAATTTAATAAGTCTGCTACCATTACTTTTGCAGATGGAAAAGAAGTAACGATGCCGACTGGTGCTATTGGTATTGCAGCGATTACTTCATGTACGAATACTTCTAACCCATTCGTTATGATCGGTGCAGGTTTAGTTGCTAAAAAAGCAGCTGAAAAAGGTTTACGTCCACCAGCATACGTGAAAACATCTCTTGCACCAGGTTCGAAAGTAGTAACTGGTTACCTACGTGATGCAGATTTACTTGCACCGTTAGCAGAAGTAGGATTCGATTTAGTAGGTTACGGATGTACAACATGTATCGGTAACTCGGGTCCAATGCTTCCTGAAATTGAAAAAGGCATTATTGAAAACGACTTACTTGTGACTTCAGTACTTTCAGGTAACCGTAACTTTGAGGGCCGTATTCATCCATTAGTGAAAGGAAATTACTTAGCTTCACCACCACTAGTTGTTGCTTATGCACTAGCAGGTACGGTTGATATCGACCTTCAAAATGAAGCTCTTGGTCAAGATAAAGATGGCAATGACGTATTCTTCGCTGACATCTGGCCTTCAACTGAAGAAGTAAAAGAAGTTCTGCTTAAAACAGTTACACCGGAATTGTTCCGTGCTGAATATGCGCGTGTTTTTGATGAGAACGAACGTTGGAATGCAATTGAAACATCAAATGATTCATTGTATACATTTGATGAAGATTCAACGTACATTCAAAATCCTCCATACTTTGAAGGTTTATCTGTAGAGCCTGACGATATTCAAACGCTTGCAGGTCTTCGAGTAGTTGCTAAATTTGGAGATTCAATTACGACTGACCATATTTCACCAGCTGGTGCGATTGGGAAAGATACTCCTGCTGGTAAATACTTGCGTGAACGTGGAGTAGAAGTACGTAACTTCAACTCTTACGGTTCTCGTCGTGGTAGCCACGAAGTCATGATGCGCGGTACGTTTGCAAACATTCGTATTCGTAACCAAATCGCAGCAGGTACAGAAGGTGGATTTACAACTTACTGGCCAAATGGCGAAATCATGGCAATCTATGATGCGGCTATGAAATATCAAGAAGATGGTACTGGCTTAGTTGTTTTAGCAGGTAAAGATTACGGTATGGGATCTTCACGTGACTGGGCAGCGAAAGGTACAAATTTACTAGGCATTAAAACTGTTATCGCTGAAAGTTATGAACGAATTCATCGTTCAAACCTAGTGATGATGGGTGTTTTACCACTTCAATATTTACCAGGAGAAAGTGCAGAATCTCATGGCTTAACTGGTAAAGAAGAAATCAGCGTGAACATTGCTGAAGGCGTAAAACCTCGTGATATTCTTAAAGTTACAGCAAAATCAGCTGACGGTTCTGTTAAAGAATTCGACGTGTTAGCACGTTTTGATTCAGAAGTTGAAGTTGATTACTATCGTCATGGTGGTATCTTACCAATGGTATTACGTGACAAATTGAAAAACTAATTTATTTTTAGAAGGCTGTCCTTATGGGCAGTCTTCTTTTTTGAATTATCATTTAATTGTACACATCGCTATGGTACACTTTTGAAAGGTTTTTCAACAGCTGATCAAAGGGGGATTAGTATGAGATTAAAAGATAAGGTTGCAATTATTACAGGTGGGGCAAATGGAATCGGATTAGCAGCTTGTGAACGATTCGCACAAGAAGGTGCTAAAATTATATTAGCCGACTATGATGAACAAGCAGGAAAGTCTCAACAAAAAATCTTACGTGAAAAAGGCTATGACATTCACTTTCTTCAAGTTAATGTCGCAGATCGAGAGAGTGTCAATCACCTTGTAAAAAAAGCTGTCGAAACATTTGGTGGTTTGGATATCCTGGTTAATAACGCTGGAATTACCCGAGATGCAATGTTGGCTAAAATGGAATATTTAGATTTTCAAGAAGTAATTGATGTGAATGTAAATGGGGTATTCAATTGCACGCAAGCTGTACTTCCATACTTAATCAAAAAAGGCCGAGGAAAAATTATTAATACTTCTTCCGTGAGTGGCGTATATGGAAATGTCGGTCAAACCAATTACGCCGCATCTAAAGCTGCAGTCATTGGTATGACGAAATCATGGGCGAAAGAGCTAGGTCGAAAAGGGATTAACGTAAATGCAGTAGCGCCTGGATTTACACGTACTGCAATGGTTGAAAAAATGCCAGAAAACATCGTTGGACAAATATCTTCTCAGATTTCTTTGCAGCGATTAGGGAATCCGATTGATATTGCCAATGCGTATTTATTTTTAGCGTCAAGTGAATCAGATTATGTGCAAGGACACGTATTACATGTGGATGGTGGAATGATGATGTAAAGGGTATTTCGAGGCAATGTACCATCATTGTGGTGCCTTTTTTTGTATAATTAAACATGAGGTGAATAAATATGTTTGTTAGTGAAAGAGAAGTCGAAATCCGTTATGCCGAAACAGACCAAATGGGTGTGGTCTATCATGCTAATTATTTAGTATGGATGGAAATTGGTCGGACAAAATTGATAGAAGACATCGGATATACATATGCTGGGTTGGAAAGTGAAGGGTATTTATCGCCTGTTACAGACCTGACAATACAGTATAAATCATCGATGAAATATGGTCAGAAAGCAATGGTTAGAACGTGGGTTGAATCGCACGGCAGACTTCGAACTACATACGGCTATGAAATTCTACATGCCGATGGAACTTTAGCTGCAACAGCAAGATCTGAACACGTTATTGTCAAAAAAGAAACGTTTCGTCCTGTTTCTCTTAAAAAAGTGGATGCCGCATGGGATGCAAAATATACGGAAATTGCAAAGGTGAAAAGTTAATGGCGTTTGGTCTAAAACGACAAGAACTTGTTTCATGGAAAACTTCTGTTCGAAAAGGTGAAATTGCTTTTCTGACCCATTATTGGATAGATAAAAGATTCCCTGGATGTAAAACGGTTACAAAAGTTGGTTGTGCAGATATTGAAAGCCTTATTCAATGGGGAGCTCAATATGGATTAAAACCAGAATGGATTGATTATAAAGAAGGCTATCCACATTTTGATTTATTTGGTCAGTTTGAAGAAATGATTTTACGAAAAGAAGGCAGAATCGATCAATTGAATCGTTTTAAAAAAGACAAAATCCACTTGGAGAGGTAAAACTCGAAGTGGATTTTGTCTTTATTTCTGATAAGAATACGTTAGTTCTTTTATTTTAGGGTCAACATTTACATGTAAATCATGACCATCAAAATACCATTCATCACGATCTTCAATATAGAAATGAACGTTATCTTCTACATGTTCGACAGAAAGTTCCATCGGTTCTTCTTTTGTTACACCTAACGAAAAACCTTCATGCAGTGTACTCGATCCACCGTATCGAGCGTAAAAACGAATATATTCACCGGATTTGGTTTCCATTTCCTCTTTAAACCAGGTCAATGCTTCTTGTGATAAAACGATTTTCATGCGAACACCAGCCTTTCAAGGTCTGCCCGTATTGTACTATAACCATTTCACTTTTGGCTCGGTTCCTGATTTAATACGTTCAATATTCGCCCGATGTCGATAAATAATAAAAGTGGATAATAAAATTATTACCACTAAAAATGGAATATCGGTGCGATAATAAAGATTATAAATTATCGTATAAATAAGGGCGACTACACCTAAAAACATGGATGTAAGGGATACCATTTTTGATATTTTTAATACGATGAAGAAGGTTACAAGCATAAGAATGAAAATCGGCCAGTTATATCCTAATAGGACTCCACCAGAAGTTGCTACAGCTTTTCCACCTTTGAAGTTAGCGAAAATAGGATACATATGACCAACTACTGCGAGTACACCGATTATTAACGGGTGTATACCTGTATCGGAAAAGAAGGGAATGAGTGGCAATAATGTAGCTGCCGTTCCTTTTAAAATATCCATAATTGATACAATTAATCCAGCTTTCACACCTAATGTTCGAAACGTATTTGTCCCACCTAAGTTCCCACTTCCATGTTGACGGATATCCGTATTGTAAAAAATTTTACCAATCCATAATGCGGATGGAATGGAACCGAGCAAATAAGCTAGCAATAAGAGAATGACAATATTCATAAAGTGCTCCTTTAAAATTAGTACGTACTCTTAATATGTACACTTAGTTTATCATGTGTCCCCAGTACTCACAACGCTTTCTCTAAACTTTCATTTCCCTAACCAATCACTTGAAGATTATGTATAATCACACTAGACTCATTGCAAAGGCGGCTTTCATTCTATACAATGAAAACATCTGTTTGTTTTTTGGAGGAGAAGGATTTGGCGAAAAATGAATCATTAACAGCTTATAACGACGACGCAATTCAAGTACTCGAAGGCCTAGAAGCAGTAAGAAAACGTCCAGGAATGTACATTGGTTCTACGGATGCTAGAGGCTTACACCACTTAGTGTATGAAATTGTCGACAATGCGGTCGATGAAGCACTTGCTGGATTTGGTAATCATATCGTCGTAAATATCCATGAAGATCAAAGTATAAGTATTCGAGATTTTGGGCGTGGAATGCCTACAGGTATGCACAAAACTGGGAAACCGACTCCAGAAGTTATTTTTACGATTCTTCACGCGGGAGGTAAATTCGGACAAGGTGGTTATAAAACCAGTGGTGGATTGCATGGTGTTGGTGCGTCAGTTGTGAATGCGTTATCTACGTTTTTAGAAGTAACAATCCACCGCGATGGCAAAAAGTATCGCCAACGATTTGAAAATGGTGGGCACCCCGTAACGACACTAGAACATATTGGCTCAACAAAAGAATCTGGAACGTCTATCCATTTCTTACCCGACCCAACTATATTTTCAGTTACTAAATATAATTACGAGACTTTAAGTGAACGTTTAAGAGAGTCTGCTTTTTTATTAAAAGGATTAAAGATTGAATTAAACGATTTACGAAACGGGACAAAAGACGTGTTCTTTTATGAGACTGGGATTGAAGCATTTGTCGGCTATTTGAATGAAGAAAAAGATGTTTTACACCCGGTTGCCTATGTAGAGGGGACACAAGATGAAATTGAAGTCGAATTTGCTTTCCAATTTAATGATGGCTATTCGGAAACCATTTTATCATTTGTTAATAATGTCCGAACACGTGATGGGGGGACTCATGAAACCGGTGCGAAATCTGCGTTAACACGTGTCTTTAATGAATATGCGCGTAAGACGAGTTTATTAAAAGAAAAAGACAAAAACTTAGATGGAACTGATATTCGCGAAGGTGTTGCTGCGATTGTATCGGTTCGAATCCCAGAAGCAATCCTTCAATTCGAAGGGCAAACAAAAGGGAAATTGGGCACGAGTGAAGCTCGAGCCGCAGTGGATGCAGTAGTTTCTGAAAAATTAATGTATGTATTAGAAGAGAATGCAGAACTAAGTGCATCTTTAGTTCGTAAAGCAATTCGTGCACAACAAGCCCGAGAAGCAGCACGTAAAGCTCGTGAGGATGCGCGTAACGGGAAAAAGAGAAAACGTTCAGATACATTGCTATCTGGAAAATTAACTCCTGCACAGTCACGTAATGCAGCTAAAAATGAATTATATTTAGTAGAGGGTGACTCTGCTGGGGGTTCTGCTAAACAAGGGCGTGATCGAAGTTTTCAAGCGATTTTACCACTTCGAGGAAAAGTTATTAATACCGAAAAAGCAAAGCTCGCCGACATCATGAAAAATGAAGAAATTGCGACAATTATTCATGCAATTGGCGGAGGAGTTGGCGCAGATTTCTCAGTACCGGATATCGCTTATGACAAAATTGTCATCATGACGGATGCTGATACAGATGGTGCTCATATTCAAGTGTTATTGTTAACGTTTTTCTATCGTTATATGAAACCATTAATTGAAGCTGGAAAAGTCTATATTGCTTTACCACCACTATATAAAGTTTATCGAGGTGTTGGAAAGAAAGAAGTTCTCCAATACGCATGGACAGAAGCTGAGCTTGATGCAGCCATACGAAAAATTGGAAAAGGGTATATGATTCAACGATACAAAGGTTTAGGTGAAATGAACGCTGTCCAATTATGGGAAACTACGATGAATCCAGAAACACGCACATTAATTCGTGTTGAAATCGATGATGATGCTCGTGCAGAACGACGAATCACGACCTTAATGGGAGATAAAGTTGAACCAAGAAGAAGATGGATTGAAAACAATGTTAATTTTGGCCTAGATGAGGAAAGTAATATTTTGGAAAATGAACTCATCCATGCTGAGGAGGAAACAGAATGACTCAAACCGAACGTTATCAAGATCTACCCTTAGAAGAAGTCATCGGCGACCGGTTTGGCCGTTATAGTAAGTACATCATTCAAGACCGTGCTCTGCCAGATGCTCGAGATGGGTTAAAACCCGTGCAACGTCGTATTTTATATGCGATGTTTCATGAAGGGAATACGAATGAAAAACCATTCCGAAAATCAGCTAAAACGGTAGGTAATGTAATCGGTAACTATCATCCACACGGTGATAGTTCTGTTTACGAGGCAATGGTTCGAATGAGCCAAGACTGGAAAGTTCGACATATGTTGATTGAAATGCACGGTAACAATGGTTCAGTCGATGGAGATCCACCTGCCGCTATGCGATATACAGAAGCAAGGTTATCGGCAATTGCTGGAGAGATGTTACGTGACATACAGAAACAAACAGTCGATTTGGTTCAAAACTTTGATGATTCTGAGTTAGAACCGACTGTGTTACCTGCTCGTTTTCCTAATTTATTGGTAAATGGTGCATCTGGTATATCTGCTGGGTATGCGACTGATATGCCCCCGCATGCATTACACGAAGTTTTAGATGCAGTTTTAATGCGTATGAATAACCCTGAATCTACAGTTGAAGATTTAATGACTGTGTTAAAAGGTCCTGATTTTCCAACTGGAGGCATTATTCAAGGAATAGATGGAATCAGAAAAGCATATGAAACAGGTAAAGGGAAAATTGTTGTTCGTTCAAAAGCCGATATAGAAACTTTAAAAGGCGGGAAAGAACAAATTGTCATTACTGAAATTCCATTTGAAGTGAATAAAGCTGTATTAATAAAGAAAATTGATGAACAGCGATTAGATAAACGTTTAGATGGTATAGCAGATGTTCGGGATGAATCTGACCGAACAGGGTTACGCATTGTAATTGAATTAAAAAAAGAAATTGATGCGCGAGGTATCCTTCAATTCCTATTCAAAAATACGGATCTTCAAATTGCTTACAATTTCAACATGATTGCGATTCACAATCGTCGCCCAACGATGATGACACTTCCATTGCTTTTAGATGCATATATTGATCATCAAAAAGAAGTGGTAACAAGACGTTCAACATTTGATTTACAAAAAGCAAAAGATCGTATTCATATTGTTGAAGGTTTAATGAAAGCCTTATCCATTTTAGATGAAGTTATTAAAACAATCCGCCAATCCCAAGATAAGCGAGATGCAAAAAATAATTTAATAAGCGCTTTTACTTTTACAGAGACTCAAGCCGAAGCGATTGTTTCGCTACAATTATATCGATTAACGAATACTGATATAACTGATTTGAGAAACGAAGAAGCTGAACTTCAACAGACCATTGCGGATTTGTTAGCAATTTTAAATAATGAATCTAAATTAAATAAAGTTATTCAAAAAGAGTTACAAACCATTCGTAAGCAGTTTGCAGAACCACGAAGATCGGTTATTGAAAATGAAATTGAAGAAATCAAATTAACATTGGATGTTTTAATCCCTAGTGAAGAAGTAGTCGTCACTGTAACGAAAGATGGGTATGTGAAACGAACGAGCACTCGATCTTATAGCGCTTCAAACGGCAAAGATTTCGCCATGAAGGAGTCAGATTACCTGCTGTTTGAATCAATGATGAATACTCAACATCATCTGTTATTATTCACTAGCTTAGGAAATTATATCTATCAACCTGTTCATGAGTTACCTGAAATACGTTGGAAAGACTTAGGACAACACGTCTCAAGTATTGTTTCACTTGATTCAAATGAAACCATTATTAAAGTTATTCCAATCGAGAAATTCGATGACCATTTGTTTATATTAGCTGTTTCCAAATATGGGCAAATAAAACGTTCATCACTTGCAGAATATCAAGTTCAACGGTATTCCCGTACCTTGAATACAATGAATTTGAAAAAAGGCGATCAGGTTTTGCATATTGAATTAGTAACTGAAACTGATGACATCTTTATTGTGACCCATAACGGCTATGCAGTTAGATTTAATATGCAAGAAGTTCCAGTAACAGGAATCAAAACTGGAGGCGTTAAAGGGATTAATCTAAAAGATGGCGACGTCGTTTCAGATGCAACAACAATTCCAGTTGAGTCCCGTGGTGATTTATTGCTCGTGACACACCGAGGGGCCATTAAGAAAATGGCCATAAAAGATTTTGAACAAGGTACTCGTGCAAAACGAGGAATTGTTGTTTTACGCGAATTAAAAACGAATGCCCACCGAATAAGTGGTGTATTGTACGTACAGGATAACGAACAAGTGATGATTGAGACCGCAAAAGGGGTTCGTGAACGAATAGACACGAAACCAATTCGTGTATCAGATCGTTATTCAAATGGTTCATTTGTTGTCGATACAGACAAAGATGGAGCAGTAGTACGCTTATGGAAAGTCCTGAAAAAGAACGAAGAACTTAAGAAATCTTGAAAGAGTAAAACAGGGAAGCTTTTATAGCTTCCTTTGTTTTATATAGGGGTAAATATGTGGAAGAATCGAAATGTATGGATTATTTTAGTTGGTGAATTGATTGCTGGTCTCGGTTTATGGACAGGAATTATTGGAAATCTAGAGTTTATGCAAGAGCGGATTCCATCAGATTTCATAAAATCAATTATTATGGCGATTGGTTTACTTGCTGGGATACTAGTCGGACCGCTTGCAGGAAAAATTATTGATCAGTCGAAGAAAAAAACGGTACTGTTGATTTCAGGAACTGGCCGAATGATTAGTGTGAGCTTTATGTTAATTGCAATAGACACGGGTTCGGTTTGGTGGATGGTCGCATTTATGATCAGTATTCAACTATCTGCAGCATTTTATTTTCCAGCGTTGCAAGCAACCATTCCGTTAGTGGTAAAAGACGACCAGTTATTGCAAATGAATGGCTGGCATATGAATGTGGCAACAATGGCTCGTGTGATAGGAACAGCACTAGCAGGTGTCGCATTGGTTTATTGGTCATTACAATCGCTTTATTTCATGTCAATTATTGCCTATGCAGTTTTACTGTTCTTTACATTTTTGCTCCGTATAGAGGAAGAAGAGGGCACGGAAGCCCAAATAAAAGTTGCGGCACCTGGTAAGGGTGGATTTATGGAAGTCTTTCCAATTTTAAAATCGTATCCCGCGGTTATGATGACATTAGTCATGACGTTAATCCCATTATTATTTATTGGATCATTTAATTTGCTTGTCATTAACATTAGTGAATTGCAAGATTCAGCATCCATAAAAGGCGTCATTTATGCAGCAGAAGGAATCTCATTTATGATTGGTACAGTCATTGTGAAATTTATTGCATCTAAATGGCAGACAAGTACTATCTTATTTTTCTTTGCTTTTATTATCGGATTCGCTGAACTCATTTTGATATTCGCTGAAAGTCCAGTTTTATCAGTAACCGCATTTGCCATATTTGGTTTTTCAGTTGGTAGTTTTTTCCCAACAGCGATGACAATTTTTCAAAAACAGATGCCCAAAGCATTTCATGGAAGATTTTTCTCATTTCGAAACATGTTAGAACGGGTAGTTTTTCAAATTGTTTTGTTAGCGACAGGAGCATTGTTAGATCTAATTGGTTTACAGTGGATGGTCGTGGTGTTTGGAGTACTCAGTTTATCGTTGACAACAATTTTCTTAATTCAAATGAAACAACGAAATATCAAATTAGATATAAATGATGGAACCGCTGAAATTTTATAATTTTAGCGGTTTTTCGATTCCGTCTCACTGTTACAAGTATACTTGCGCAATGAGATATAGCTTCCTATAATTTATATTATGACCGGGGCGTTGTTTTATTGTGTTTAAAATCACTCCACCCTGTACCTGAAATTCAGACTTTTGCTTTGATTAACTTCAATAAACTTCACACTGTACTCAATTACGTCATTAATAAATAATTGATGTTCTTTTGCGAACTCTTTAACTTCTTTTAATAACTCTTTATCATAGGTTGTTTTATATTGAATGCGATCTTTAGGTCTAGTTTGTTTATTAAATATAATAGAACCTTCATTTAATACTGCTTTTAATCCACTTTCTAGTAAGTAATTAACGTGAGTATCATTTTCAGCTGCTATTAATTTCAAAGATTCTAAAATAGCATGACTAATATTTGTTCTGAATTTCACTCTCGTTACATCTGTTGTATGAATTAATCTGCCGTTCACTAACTTCCACATAATCAATAACTCCTAACTTTTTTGATTTAACAATTCATTAAAACGTTGTGACATTCTTTCTTTTTTATGAAAAACATAATTTTCATGTGTATCACGGTAAAGGATTTTTGCGAGTTTTGGCAATTCGTATTTACCTTTAACCCATACGCGGTAAATTAATTTTCCTAATTGTGTCTTTTCGGTAGAAATTTCTGTCCTTAGATGCCATGCTTGAAATACTGTTAATAGTCCAAGGCTAAAATCTCTACTGGCAGAGGTTACGTTCATGGTGTATCCGGATTTTTGTACCCACCCATCACCGTCTATAACTCCTCGTACAAAAGATGATAGAAATTCCTCTGGAACACTAGGAAATGGTACAATTAATGATTTGTTAGCTGTAATTCCCATCAATTCAAGATCCTTTTTCATTTCTTTTGAGTTAATGATTAAAGTCGGTGTGGTTTTTGTTTTGCCAAATGGTGCTAACACGTAGTCTGCTTTCATATACTTAGCGATTAATCTAAGAATGCGTTCATCTTTTTGAGAAAAATAGAGGCTATGAGATCTATTATGGACATGGCCATCTGTCACAAATAAACCAAGTATCCATGCCATTTCATGAGTCCAAACTTTAAAGAAATCTTCATTCACTTTGTGTTTTCTTGGTTGTCCTGAAAATTGCTCCCTGTTCATTGAAACTCCATGTTTGTAAAGAACATTACGTATCGCTCGATCCGTGAGTCCAGAAACTAAAACCATTTCTTTAAAAGATATTTTCCTTTTGTACATGCTAATAATAACTTCATCTGTAATTCCAGGATTTCGTGGCATAGCCAATGCTCCCTTCATCAAATCAATTACCATTTCCAATTATACTAATTATACAAACAAATGTTCCGTTTTGTCCAATTGATAATATAGGAGTTGACATTATTTTGTTAATGGTTGAATGTTGAAAAGCCACAACTAGGATTCTACACAAAAATTCCCGCTAAGCTTTCTAAGTTTTTTGAAGGGCTCATCTTTGTCTCCCCTCCCTGTCTAACGTCTATGTTCGGCTATCATAGGCGGAGGAATCTCCATTCATAACGTGACGACGGTTGGTCGTGAGGGCATAATTAAAGACCACTCTAAGTAAGAGTGATCTATTTGTTTGCTACCCAGTTCATAAAGGTTCATAAATTGATGCAATCTATCTCCCAACAGACCATCTCTATCAGCTTTTTCTGTTCTCTCTATCTCTACTTCCTCTGAGTATATTGCCGTGCCAAACACTTCATAAAATACTTTTACTTTATTAGGAGTTTCAATAGCAACTTGAACCGTAAAACTGTATTGATTGCTTAAGTTTTTATTATCGCTTTGTTTACTTCCGTTTCTTCGATGCTCATTTAATAGTCTGTATTTGAATAATGGTATTTTATGAGGAAAAGAAAAAACACTACGATTTGCAGTGTTCTTTATGTGATTTAAAATTGAACGGCTTGAAATGAAATTTGTAAGCCTTTTTCATGAATGTAAGGATTATGATTTGTCAGCAACAGTTGAAAAAATGAAATTAAATGGGACTATCTGGATCTGCAGTATACTTTTGAGGATCAAATAAAAGTCTTTCAACATATGGGGATGATATTTTATTCATGAGATAATTTTTTGCTGTTTCTGCATAAAATAACCGTGCATCTTCTACTTTACGTGTCCCGATTACAATGTCATGAAGTAAATTTAAGGCTAAAAAATTCATTTCTTCTTTATCACATTTAGCAGATGCCTCTCCCCCTGTTCGATCTAAGTAGATGCTGCCATCATATTTAGCAATTTCATCAAATAATACGGGTGGTACTTTGTAGTTAACAGTCTGTTCTAAATAATCCTCATGAAACATTGGAAAATGATGTGGCACTGTTTTTCGGTGTAAAACGGTCCGCTTCCATGGTCCATTTTCATGCCAAATAAGTCGATTAACAGTTACTTCTTGTGGGAGCCCATATTTTTGTATAAGGAACCACGCAGTTCTTTTCGGTTCACCAGACCAGTAAGATAAGATTTGTTCGGTATACATTTGATAATAATGCATTAAATCCCTCACTTTCGATCATAAATGTCGAATCTTGCTATCTTAACTGTATGATTAATTTTCAAAGAGTATTATTCATTTAAACAATTTTCAACACGTGATGACATTAGAGTCTTAGTAGTGATCACAAAAACTTCTTATCAATAGTTGAGTTCGCTTTAATTTTTAGAATTTTTAAATAAAAACCTAACGAGCCCATGCGGCATTGTGATAACATCAAGACTTACTAATATTTACTATATTTAATGTTAAAAAAGAGAACGAATAATGGAACATTTCCTTTTTCTGATTCTAGGAGTTTTTATTATGATGTTTGTTGTTTACAAAATCATCTCAAATGAGAAAGGAAAATTGAAGAAATTAATGAAAGAAGCTAAACAAAGTGTTCAATCCCTTTTGTGGAGCATAACACTTGTCTTTTTAATCATATTCATTCCATATGAAGTTTGGGAATGGACTGGTAGTTCTAATAATTGGGATGGTGTCTATATTATAGGAGCCAGTGCTGCGGGGACAATTATTTTATGTTTCGGCTATTATTATCGATTAAAATCTAAAAGTAGTTAAGAACAGATAGAAAGAGCAACCAAAAAATGATTGCTCTTTCTATCTGCTTTCTGAAGAACGTATTTTATCAATGGCGATAAAAATATGATATCCCTCTAGCGGTACAAGTTGTTTGAAGTTTAACCACATATTTCTTTTTTCGGTCCGTCTATCTATCCCGTTTTAAAGAGAATGTTTTCCATTGTCATCTTCCGATGTTCGCGCTACTTCTTTTTATCATATAGAACCCGCTCCATGCGAAAAATGCTAAACAAGTAAATTAAAAGTTTAAAGGAAATTCACATGGGAAATCAGTGAGTTCTTACATTCCATTAGGTTTGAAAAGAATACTTCTCTCGTTACACTCGATTGTGATCAGCTTTCCAATGTATAATCGCTTTCTTAATCTCTTTTGGTATCATGTTCTCTTTTACTGCTCGTTCACATAGAGAAGGAAACTCCTTATCATCCGCAAAACGTAAAGCAATGATTTGCCCTAAGCGAAGTTCTTTATCTAATAGTTTACCTGTCAAAACATAATGTCGTAGGTTCTCTTCTGCACGTATGGCACGGTCTTGACTTCTTAATGGATAAATTCGAACAAGAATTGCGATGATGATCAAACTGACGACAATAAGAACTATTAAGAATGCTTGTAAAATATCTTCCCCTAATTGTAGAGAGCGTACAACTTGGATAATCGATAATATGAATGCAGCGAGCAACAAACCAGATAAAACATAATGATAAAATGGGTCCACTCTAGTATGTGTTTCGTAATTTTGTGATTTCATGTAAATCTCCTTCTAGTTTTAATAAATTGTGTTTATTCCCATTTAAAAGTATAACTAGCGACGATAAATGCGCCTACTAACCAACAACCTAAGATAAGCGCATCAGAACTAAGTTCCATAAAGGGTGTTCCCACGTTCATGGTTTCACGTAAAGCATGACTTAAGTGGGAAATTGGTAACACATTGACGATAGGTTGAAGATAATCAGGCATGTCGCGAATTGGGAAAAATACGCCCCCTAAAAACAACATGGGAAACGATAAAAATCCTGCGATGGGTGCAGCACTTTCAGGAGTTTTTGCAATTCCAGCGATGATAAAGCCAATCGCCATAAAAGCAAGTGTACCTAAAATAACAAATGTAATTAAACTAATCCAAGAACCATTTACACTTATGCCAAAAATCAAATGAGCTACGGCTAATACAATAAGCGCTTGCATGCCGTTTAACATGAGTCGCGCCGTGATTTGAGCTGCGATAAATGTCGAAGCTTTTAGAGTAGTTCCTTGCATTCTGCGTAAGATGCCTCGTTCTCTCCATGCGGCAATTTGGCCCGCTACGCCATTCATATTATTGCTCATAATCATCATAGCTAAAATTCCTGGAACTAAGAAATCGATATACGTTAAATCTAAAGCTTCAATTCCCTTAGAAACAGTCACTAAACTAGGAATATAATTTACGTTCTCTTTACTAATATGGTCAACGACACTATTTATGATTGTTAGTCCGATTTGTGAAACAGCAAAGTTTGTTTCGTTGTAATACACAGGTAACTCGAAAGTCTTAGCAATCGCCCCTTCTGCCAAAGCCGCTCCATATCCTCTTGGAAGAACTACAACAAGTTGCAAGTCGCCATTCTTCACTTGTTCTAAAGAGTCTTTTAAATTGTCAGCAGGTTCCAATCGCACTGCTTCAGTACGAGAAATGATTTTAGAGAATTCTTTCGACAATTCAGTTTGATCTTCATCCACTATCCCTATAGATACAGAGATTCCATTGCCATTCCCTAAAAACGTCCCTAACATGACCATTAAAAAGATTGGAAATGCGAGAGTCCAAAATAGGACTTGTCGATTGCGCATGAAAATTCGTAGCTGAGAGAGTGTTAATTGCCAATATGCCTTCATCCTTCTCTCAAACTCCTTCCTGTCATATGGATAAACACATCTTCTAACGTAGAAGTGCGAGTTTGAAGGTCTGTTAACTCTAATTCTCTTTGAACAGTCATTTGAATGAGACTCGTTAAAGTCATTTGTAGATGATCGGTATATAGCACATATGTATCTTTTCGTTTAGCAACTTGCTTAACTCCTAGTAACGACTCGAGTTCACCAACCTCAAATTGTCCATTAAATTGGAATTCCACTGCGCTATCAGATTGCAAACTTTTCACGAGTCCAATAGGAGTGTCGAGTGCAATTAAATTTCCTTGGTCCATAATCGCAATTCGGTCACATAAAATATGTGCTTCATCCATATAATGCGTGGTTAAAACGACGGTCTTCCCACGTTCTTTTAGATGTAAAACAATATCCCATAACGTTCTTCTTGCTTGTGGATCTAGGCCAGTTGTTGGTTCGTCTAAAAAGATAACCAAAGGATCATGAACGAGTGCCAAAGCGATCGCTAGGCGTTGCTTTTGTCCACCTGATAAAGTTTTAATACGACTTTTTGTTTTTTCAGTCAAAATGGTTTGCTCAATTAATTCAGGAATAGAAACATTTGTTTTATAGAAACTTGCATATAAACGAAGAATTTCATCGACAGTTAGTAATTCAAATAAAGTTGTCGATTGAAGTTGAATCCCAATTACTTCTTTAACTTTATTTAAATTCTTACAAATATCGAAACCACTGATTACTGCTGTTCCATGATCCGGCTTTGTTAGGCCGACCATCATTTCTATAGTTGTCGATTTCCCTGCACCATTAGGCCCTAAAACACCAAATACCTCTCCTTTTTGAACTGAAAAAGAAATTTCGTTAACGGCAATAAAGCTACCATACCTTTTTCCTAATTGTTTAACTTCAATCATAATTTCCTCTTGGTATTTCATACATCACTCTCCAACTATAATAATGTTACAAATCCTTATTAAGTAAAATGCTATACAAATTATCCCACTCTCCCTCTGTCGAGTCTATATTCATCGAAATGTAGTATCGATAATCATTACATGATAGACAATGGTTACTAGAAAAAAAGTTGCTGTAATTTTCCAATTAACTCATATTTATTGATGAAATCATGAAAAATGCTATTTTTACACTAACAGAACATTTGTTCGTCTTTGATCTTTCAAAATTAAGAACCCTTTGAACAGCTATATGAGTTCAAAGGGTTCGTGTATATTATTAGTATGTTAAGCTTGCAGCAACAAGTAATCCTACAACTATAGATAAAGAAAACAAGCTAAACCCTACAGCCAGATTGCCTTTCTCCACTTCATCCGCTAAGTTTGTTTTCGGTGTAAGCCCGTATTCGACAATCCAGTAAGCAAGGACTTGTGTGACAATCCCAACTAGTCCCCATATGAATGCATCAAGTAGATTGACACTTCCAGCCCATACCGTGTAAATGACGATTCCAAGGCCGATTGCTTTACCCCATAATTTTAAAGCGACAGCAACATTTCCTTTTATAATTAGCTTAACTTCAGAAAATTTTGTAGTAAAAGCAAAAGCTGTCAAACCCAGGGTCATGAGCACAACCCCCATTCCAAAATGAGCTAAAAAGCTCCCAACTGCTTCTAGTGTTATTAGTTCCATTTTTAACTTCCTTTCAATTCTTGTTCAATACCGACGGGTAAAAAATAAGATAAATTATTTGTAATTGCACCACCAGCTCTGATGCCTATAGCTCCCGCTTTTTGATTGACTAAAAAGCAACCATACATCAGATGAACCTCTTTTGTTCCAGTCGATGTCCGTACTTCTGATTTTGGCAGTGGGCAAAATGCTTGATAAACGGGTAATGTGTCACTATATGTTTTTTGGGATTCAGCGTTAATGCTTTGTCCCAATCCATTGAAAATCTCTACTGTATCCCCTTCTCTACCGAAGGAGGGTTTCCGTACATATGAACGATTTGCTTTTAAAAACTTATCTGGTTCCAAATAAGTTGGCAAGAAATAACGTTCGATAATGCGATGTTCATCATCTGTAAAATACGTTTGTTCCTCATGGAGTCCCCAAATGAGCGCTTGAACTGCTTTCGATTGCAACAAAAATGCAGACGGAGGATTGATAACCATTAGACGGTTTTCCACTATCAGTTTTATTAACGCTTGCCCAATGTTCTCATTGGTAGAAATTTCTTTATCGTTGACTAAATGTTCGATTGGATAGGTTTGACGATACAAAATGTCAATGCGTTCTCCATTAGGGGTGAACAATCCTGGTTCAATGATCACACCGTCAACTTTGATGGGGTCGATAAGAACCTTCAACTGATCTAAGCTGACATACTCGGAAGGCAAGTCCAAATGTTCTTGTAAAAAACGAGTCGTCCACATATCTTCTATGTTGTCCCTATGTGATGTAAATACGATTTTTGGTGTTCCCGGCTTGTTCAAACGTTTCCAGGAAGCAGCAATTGCTTTTCTCATTTCTCCACGCAAGATTTCAGTACAGCCGTTATTTGGATTCTCACCCCCCAAATGACGACATACATATTCATTAGCGTGAAACGTTTCTTTAATAAATGTTGGGGTATCAGAATTAAATTCAAGAAGCTTTATATCAGAATTAGTCACTACAAAATCAAGTCGACCAATGATATATTCTTGAGGTATATTTTTCAAACGACAATAGGATAGGGATTCCTCTGGAAAGCCAAGTTGTAGCAGGGTCTGATCATCTAACTCCCTCAATAGTGGAGCCACTTTCACAAAGATTTCGTTCACTCTTTCCGCTGCATGACGAATGGCTTGAATTTGATTATGTGAATGCTTTTTAATGTCGAGTAAAGCGTATTCTACATCGTACAAATCTGGAAAAAAGTAAGGCACTTGATTGTAAACTTCTTGCCGCTCTTGAATAAAATGAGGGTCAATCACCCGCCAAATCCTCCTTTAGCACCACTTCCAATTCCAGATTTATATCCACCTTTTTGAACATTTTGATACTTGCTTAAATTATTCGCATAGTTAGGCGATTTTCGCAATGCTGATTTACTACTGAACATACGACCCAATAGATAATATGCACCGAAGTGAGAGGAACGGCGATCGTCACAATAATAGGTTCCTTCATCATCGTCCCATTCCCAATCATCACACTCATACTCTGTGGGTTCAGGAGGCAAAGATTGATAATTACTCTGACTGCATCCTGATAAGCCAAGTGCCATCACGGACGTAGCAACACCAGCCATCAATTTTTTCGTTTGGTTCATTTCATATTCCCTCCATCTTGAATCCTGTTTCCATTAAATACAGCACATACACAAGGCGATCTTCATCAATTTCTGCTGAGTCTTTCTCCCACTCTAACCCGTTTATGTAATGATAAACAGAACCTATTTGAGAAAGTATATCGATGTGGTGCTCGAATTCCAACGTTTGAAGAAGTGGATGGTTTTCTCTTTCATTAAAGCGCCGCATTTCCAATTTTAGCGAACCATTTAAGTTGAACTCTTCTTTTTCTGGTTCGCCTTCTTCATGCTTTTCCACATAAATAATATGCCAATCGCCCTCAATCGCCGAAGAGGTCTGTTTATAAACGATTCCTTCTTTAATAAAGAAATCACAAACTCTACGTGCCAGAACTTGTTCCAACTCAATGACTTCATAATGAAACAATGGTTCAAACGTATGTCTTCCTTTTACTAAGCGATATTCTAATGAAGCTGTCATGTGTCCATCAACCCTTTCCCTTGCTCTAAATGATGTATACGAATCTAGTCTTACATGGTTTCGTTTTTTTAAGTTGATTGCTTTCATTGTATCCTAAACGTATAAAAAAAGAGTCGCAATCGACTCTTTTTATGTGAATATTTAAAGGATTCCCTATTTTTCTTCATTAAAAAAATGTACTCCATTTCTTCCATTCTCTTTAGCATAATACAATGCCTCATCAGCATTATTGATCAGTTCTTCCACTTTTTCTCCGTGCAGTGGATATATCGAAACACCAATACTAGATGTCGCAGTTATTGTATATTCATTAATAGTATAGGGCTCTTGAACTGCTAAAATAATTTTTCGTGCAATCATTCTTGCATGTATTTTCTCAGTCATGGGAAGAAGGATAATAAATTCGTCTCCCCCTAGCCTAGCTATAATATCTGTTTTGCGAAGACATTTTTTTACTCTTTGTGAAAACTGAATAAGTACTTCATCACCAACATCATGACCTAAATTATCATTAATCTGTTTGAATTTATCTAAATCAAGGTACATTATGGCTACTTTTCGTCCTGCATTTTTAGCTTCATCTAATGCATTATTCACTAATTTAATAAAATATCGCCGATTTGGGAGATTAGTTAACGGGTCATGGAAGGCCAAATGTTGTAGTTGATTTTCAATCTTCTTACGTTCTGTAATATTATGGGAAACTAACACTAGATTTTGCATAACACCTTGTTCATTTAGGGTAGGTGTTGCTGTAGTTTGTAGCCATATCCAATCTCCTTTTTGATGTCGACACCTATACTCACTCATTTGCGGTTCTTGAGTAGCTAAAACATTCTTATACATCTCTTTCGTCACATCTAAATCCTCTGGGTGGATTTCATTCAATAAATCTTGATTGACAATTTCCTCCGGTGTAAAGCCAAATACTGTTAGATAAGAAGGCGAAGCATAAATTACTTCATTATTCATATTAAGCAACCGGATAAGATCTTGAGAGTTATCAGAGATTAATCGATAACGGACTTCACTTTCACGTAAAGTGGCTTCTATTTCTTTTCGCTCCGAAATATTTCTTGAAACTCCAAGAAATCCTTCTAACACATTATTAGAATCAAAAATTGGTGTGCTTTGGGTTTCAAAATACAATAAACGCTCGTTTGCACCACCAATTTTTCTAAATTCAACTGTAAAAGGACATTTATTTTGGATGGCATCGATAAATTTCAAAGTAGCGGCAGGACGATCTTCTTCGTAAATGAGAGATGCGACATCTTGACCTAGATATTCGATTGGATTTACTCCTAAAACACGTTCATAAGAGGGCGAGGCATATTTTACAATACCATCAACCGTGTACATGACAATTAAATCTTGCATATTGTCTGCAATTAGACGGTAAGACTCTTCACTCTTGCGTAATGCTTCCTCCGCTCTAATAGTTTTTGTAATGTCTTTCCCTATTCCATATACCCCTACAACTTCACCATCCACGTAAATAGGAACGTTATTAACCACGATGTGGACGACATCACGCTCAGCATGGAGCAGAGAAATTTGATATTCCACACTCTGACCTTTTTTGACTTTTTCAAAGTTATCTTTTACTTCTTCTAACGGAGTAAGTAAAATCTCTTCTAATTCAATGAAATTCATTTGATTTAATAATTCTGAACAAATCCCAATGACATCTTCAATTGCAGGATTTGAACTTATGAAGTTTCCTTTCAAATCTAGGGACCATACTGCATCTTTATGATAATCAAACAGTGATCTAAATCGTTGTTCACTTTCGGCTAATGATTGCTGGACCTCAACTTCTTTGGTAATGTCTTTAAACATGCCAATGGCCATAATATTTCTTTGATTAACAGGTTTATAAGAAGCTAGTAAATTAATGACTCGTCCATCATTTGTTTTTTTAACCAGTTGTTGATTAAAAATCTCTTGACCTTTTCGCATAGCTTCAATGTTGCTTGCTTGCTCAGGTTGGCTTTCGTCCGTAAAAATAGATTCAATTGGGTGATTTTTCAAATCTTGGGTTGTAAATCCAAACATTCGTGTATAAGCGGGGTTCACATCGAGAATTTTGCCGTTATAATCAATTGAAAAAACAGCGTCAGAAACATGATTCCAATATACTTCAAGATAACTTTTAACTTCCATAAGCTCTCGTTCTTTCGTCTTACGTTCGGAAATGTCCCTTACAATGACTTGAGTTGCTAAATTTCCGTTATACATGATAGGAACTGCAGTCGCTTCTCCATCAATCACTTGTCCATTTAGTGTGATAAACCGTTCTTCAGCGCTATCAGCAGTGTCTAGATTAATCTGTGTTTTTTCTATGCGTTCGATTACCTGGGCATGGTCATCAGGATGAACAAAATCCAGAACATTACGCCCCAATATACTGCATTCATCATCTGCTTGCAGTACTTTATAGGTAGTTGTATTTGCATAAACAATTTTTCCGTTCTGGTGGACAATGACTCCTTCAGGCATGTGCTCCATGAGTTTACGATAGCGTTCCTCGCTATCACGTAATTCGATTTCTATTAATTTGTGCTTCGTAATATCAGTTGCAAAAGCGTAATAACCGATTATCTCGTTGTTCATTACTACAGGGACGGTTTTTACCTGTACATCAAGTCGAACTCCATCCTGTCGCATCCAATAAGATTCATATTCTTGTGGCTCACCTTGTAAAACTAAACGATGATGATTGCGAATTTTTTCTAATTCTTCTGGTTCATACATATTTAAGGTAGTTTCTCTTAATTTACGTAGTTCTATATCTGAGGAAACACTCAACATGCTTCGGAGCAATTGATTTGCATGAACCAACTTATTCTCCGTATTTGTAAACCAAACAGCATCATTATTATTTTCTATGATTGACTGATAGTGTTGCTCAACTATTTGTAGTCGATTATTTAGTTCAATGAGATTATCTTGGATTAGGACATTTTCTGTAATATTTCGAACGATGGCGACAATATGAGTAAGTTCACCTTCATCATTTATCAGAGGATCCAGTATTGTTTCTACATGAATCATATTTCCATCAGGACTAAAAAAGTGATCGCTGTACATGATTGAGTGCCTTTGTTCAACTACTTCTTTATATTTTTCTAAAATAATAGATTTTTTATCTTGTGTAAGCTGTAAAAATTCTCCGACAGTTTTTCCAATTATTTCTTCAGGTGTTATCCCGATCATTTTATGGATCCCTTGATTGGCAAAGACATAGCGAAAAATTGATTCTTCTTCGACTTTTACAATGAAAAGCATATCGGATAATCGACTCAATGCTTTTTGGAGAAGCATTTGGTTAATTAAATCCATCGTGTTCTTTCCTCCTTCTACGAAAAATGGAAATACCAACTTTCGTAGTCAATCATTCTTTTATCGTTATCAATAGTTATTAATTTGAGTACTAACTAGTTTTAAAGTTCAATTTATTTTTGCAATACTAAACTTGAACTATTCCTATACTCTAAATTAATATGTAAATAAAACATTTTTTGTAAATCGCTCTTGTATAAGAAAATAATCATCATTTTTCTTACTATATCATTTGATATACGAGGGATTTAATCTATCAGAATATTAACATTTAATTGTTGTAAATATGATAGTCTTTTCAAGCAGTATTCATAGAAATATAATAATTCGGAAGAGGACGTTCATAAGCAGCTAACACATCTTTTTAACGTTATTTCGGTATGCATAAACTAAAAAAAGTACTTTGTTCGGTCGTGAAATACTTTTAACATCAAATTTAGTAATTTACATTTAATTTCATACAATTGCACCCGCATTTCTCTAATAAACAGACTTTAACTCTTGGCTTATTTAAAAACTTTATCCTTCATACTTATTCTTAGTTAGTACGGATTTATAAGTAGACTTATATGTAGCACCTTTAAGAGGTATTTTCCCTCAGTAAAATTGATATGTATTACGAAAAGATATACTTTTTACAATAATTAAATGCAAACTAGGCCACTACTCACTCCACCGATCTTGCTGATCCTCTTCGGCAATTAGCTGCAAGTCATCTGCTGAAATCGAAATCAATTGATAATCATGTCTTTCAGCATATTTTAAAGCCAACTCTTTCATAAACTTAGGAGACCCCTCATTTTCATCATCGTAAACAAGAAGCATTCCATCTGAGTTACGGATGATAAATTTATTCTTTTCAATAAATTGCCATGGTCCCTCATATGGCTTTTTGGTCACACTGGTTTGGAAGTCAGCTTTTGCACAAATCATTTGATACTTTTCTTTTTTCAGGTCATTCCAATTCTTTTCTTGTTCTAAAAAAGGGGTGATGATTGCGTATTTTAATTGAGGATACATTTCTTTTAACTCAAGGACCAATTCTGCAGCCCATGTTTCAACACCTAATTGTCCACTTAAAATCACCCATTCAAGGCCATCATCAATTAACTGAATGAGTTGATTTTCCAACGCTTTTTTAATATAGCCAACGCCAGGATGTTTATCATCAAATACGCCGATTTCATGTTGTTTATATCCTGTTATGACGAGTCTCTTCATCATGCAGTGCCTCCAAACTAATGACTTCTATAAATAAGTTTAACATTTCAAGTGAACAATCTGTTTGTTCTTCGCCTTTCCTAGGATTAGAGTTTAAATACAAAATTTGATAAAAGTAAATTTGAACAAATTAAATTCAGTGAAGAATATGATTGGCTCTAACTTACATCTAATAATGCCTTCCTTACAGGTGCTAGGAGAGGTTATAAATCGAAAAAGATTGAGTGCATTTTAGAAGTATATCAGCTGATGGGAAGTACTTTATTGAGGACTTGTACTACATTCGATATCTTAGTGGTCTCATTCTCAAATGAAGCAATGGAAAGAATTTTTTTAAAAGTGGCTACTAAATAGCGAGATAACTACCTTGCGTGGTTTTTGTTTGTAAATATTCACAATTTAGGCCATTCAAAATTTAATGCTTAGTTCGGACTGGTTTTGTAAAGGAGGATTGGTATCATGCATCCATCAGCAATAATAGAGTTACTACTTGTTGGGGTTGTCATTCTTTCAATCGTAATTATGGCAATCATTTTAAAAGGTAGATGGCGAAAAACTGCTTGGTTAGTAGCATTCGTTATAGGTGTATCTTATTGTATATTTTTTGTTGCTCGTCCTTTTTG
>JBFGKX010000014.1:0-27709 GCA_041576455.1 Paenisporosarcina sp.
AATCCACTCGAGGAACACTCGAGTGAGTTCGGCGCGAGCCCACGGAAAGCGGTCATTTCATGAAATTTATTCTTCATTTAATTTGAAAAATAAAACTGTCCTTAAACATAAGATGATTCATCCATTTTAAAAGGGTACAATTTGTACATTTATCCTTGTACTCTCTCTAAAAAGATGATGGACGGCTATTTCTTTCGCTTTCCGCGGACGAAACGCTAGTCTCCTCGACTCAGCTATCGATGACAGCTGAGCCTGCGGGGTCTAGCTTGTTTCGTTTTTCCGCAGGAGTCTTCAGAAATAGCCGACCTTCTCTCTATAAAAATTATATGAAGAGTTACGCTTACTATAGAGAAATCTGTTGATTCGTCAGCATTTTCAACTACTCATGTTCATGCTTAAAAATTCTACAAATCCTCTTCTATCATCCAATAGAAATAGGAATGAAATGACCGACTCCTGTGGGAAAGCGAAGACGTCGAAATCCACTCGAGGAACACTCGAGTGAGTTCGGCGCGAGCCCACGGAAAGCGGTCATTTCATGAAATTTAATCTTCAAGTAATAGTGAAAATAAAACTGTCCTTAAACATAAGATAATTCTCCCATTAATCAACTTAGTACTTTTTAAATCGTATGCAGATGCATTTGCTCAATTGATTATTTGGAAGGATAAGAGGTACACGTCTTTATTCTGCAAATTCACCAATAGATTTAAATTTTTGATATCGATTCTCTACCAATTCTTCTTCACTTAATTGACTTAACGAATCAATTGAACGATGTAGTGTTTCTTTCAGAAAAATAGCTTGTTGTTTGGAGTCACGATGTGCACCACCAACTGATTCCTGAATGATTTCATCCACAATGCCCATTTGTTTTAAATCAGGAGCTGTAATTTTCATTGCTTCTGCAGCTTGTTGAGCAAGTGCTGCGTCTTTCCATAAAATCGAAGCTGCTCCCTCGGGTGAGATAACCGAGTAAGTGGAATTCTCTAACATGTGAATGTGATTTGCAACTCCAAGTGCCAATGCACCGCCACTTCCTCCTTCTCCAATCACCACACTGATCACTGGAACTCTTAACCCTGCCATTTCAAACAGATTACGAGCAATGGCTTCACTTTGTCCACGTTCTTCTGCTGCTTTCCCAGGATAAGCACCTTTGGTATCAATAAAGCAAATAATCGGACGCCCAAACTTTTCTGCCTGTTTCATCAGACGTAGTGCTTTTCGATATCCCTCTGGATGAGGCATCCCAAAATTGCGACGAATGTTTTCTTTTGTATCTTTTCCACGTTGATGACCTATAACAGTAATTGGTTGCCCATTAAAAGCAGCAATTCCACCTACGATAGCTTCATCATCTCCAAATGAACGATCGCCATGAAGTTCAATAAAATCAGTGAAAATTTCGTTAATATAATCTAGAGTAGTTGGTCGTTCTGGATGTCGAGCAACTTGAACTCGATCCCAAGGTTGCATGTTCACATAAATATCCGTTTCTAGTTTTTGAAGACGATTCTCTAAATGCTGAATTTCAGTCGACAAATCAACATCGGCATTTGAAGTGAAGTCTTTTAATTCACTTATTTTCCCACGTAGTTTGATGACTGGTTCTTCAAAAGGAAGTGTTTTCACCATATTAGTTGCCTCCTTTCGAATGTAGCTTAACAAGTTTTGATAATGTTTCTTGCATTGAACTGCGGGGCACGACTGCATCTAATTGTCCATGTGCTAATAAAAACTCGGCAGTTTGGAAATCTTCAGGCAGCTTCTCACGTACAGTTTGTTCTATTACACGTCTACCTGCAAAGCCAATAAGTGCCTTTGGTTCAGCTAAGTTGATGTCTCCGATAGAGGCAAAACTAGCCGAAACACCGCCTGTTGTAGGGTGTGTCAAAACTGAAATAAACAAGTTTCCTTTTTCACTATGTCGTTTTAATGCGACACTTGTTTTAGCCATTTGCATTAGTGACAGTACACCTTCTTGCATACGTGCTCCACCGCTCGCTGTAAAAATAATAAATGGCACCCCTTGTTTTGTCGCTTCTTCTATTGATCGTGTAATTTTTTCTCCCACAACCGATCCCATTGACCCCATTCGGAAGTGAGCGTCCATAATAGCAATGGCTATTTTACGTCCATCAATTGTTCCGGTACCAGTTAATACCGCTTCATTTAAGCCAGTTTTCTCTGCATCTGATTTTATCTTCTCTATATATCCTGGAAAATGTAGAGGATTCACGGTCTCTAAATGATCATCCATTGATTCAAAAGATTCTTTATCTAAGATAATTGCCACACGCTCATGAGCAGTCATTTTGTAATGATGTTGGCATGACGGACAAACTTTTTTATTTTTCAGTAATTCTTTTGTTAACCCTATATGTTTACATTCTGGACACTTAGTCATAAGTCCCTCTGGAACGTCTGTTTTAATAGAGTCCTTTGGCATTGTTGCATGATTATTTTTACGGTTTCTTGAAAAAATTTCTCGAATCATGTAATCTCTCCCCCTTGCACTCGTGATAACCAACCTGTCCAAGCAGTATATGACAGAATTGCTTGTTCAATCTCTCCTTGCGTAATCGCGGTTAATAATTGGGTAATAAGTTCATTTTCAGTTTCTTGTGAATTCCCTTGATACGGCTCTTCACCATACTGCTTTAATAAAAACCACATCTTAAGTGACAATCGATTATCGGTTGAAATCATGATTTCTCGAATTACATCCTCTCGGACAATGGTTCCTTCTTCTTGCAATTGGTTGAGTAAACTGGACCAAACGGGAAGTTGATTTAGGGTTGTAGATTCCGCCACAATTCGAATTGCTTCTTTTTCATGAATTTCACGAGTTATATGAACATCCTTCATCGTTTTCGCATCTTGAATGATAAATGTGGATAATATTTCAACTAATTTATGTTTACGAAAATCAGTTAAAAAAGTTCCTTCGCCTCGTTTTGTTTCGATGAGCCCTAAAAGTTCTAAACTACGCAATGCTTCTCTAACTGTTGACCTTCCAACTTGAAGGCGTTCTACTAATTCACGTTCAGAAGGAAGCTTGCCACCAGGTCGTATGTTTTCAGTTTGAATAAGAAGACGAAGTTCACGAACAATTTGTAAATACATTTTTGTCGTTGGATTGGTCATTTTAAGTCCTCGATATTCCATTTTTTTCAAAGTGGTCTGACCACTCAATGAACCTATCATACAAAAAAATTGGTTGGCTTGCAATGGGAAATAAAAAAACGACCCACAATTAAATTGTTAGGTCGTTACTTCGACAAAGCTCGCATATTTTTGACAATGAGTTGTGGTTTACCTTGTCTCCACTCGACATTGCCTTCTATTTTAATGACTTGATGTTCTTTAATCAAGACGTTGTGAAGTGCATAATCTTTCGGGAAAAATGTACAAGAAACATCTGAACTCTCATCTTGTACGGTCACAAATGCCATCGCTTCTCCTTTTTTGGTTCGTATTCTTCGAATGTCTTCAATCATCCCAACAATAACGACAGCGTGACCATTACGCGCATACTGAATTTCTTGGATAGCTGTCACTTGTAAATTCAGTTGTTTTTTCAATTGTTCCACAGGATGGTTAGACATATACAAACCGAGTGTCTCTCTCTCAAATTGGAGTTTGATCATTTCAGGCATTTCTTCTTTTGTCACATATTTCGGTTTCCCAAAAGAGTACACATCTCCGTCGAATAAATCTTGCTGCAAATTTGGTCTGACGAGCTCTGCGTATTTCACTGCCGCATCAAGAGTAGCCAGTAAAGTTGCTCGATCTTGTCCAAAATCATCAAGGGCTCCCGCTTTAATTAAGGGTTCGATTTGTTTTCGTGAAAATTGTTCCGCCGATAAACTCGCTGCAAGTTCAAAAATATCTTGCCAAATAGGTTGGACGTGTTTTCGATTTTCAATTACCCCTCTTAGAAAGAGATTTGAAACTCCTTTTATTGCCGATAACCCAAATCGAATTGCCCCATTTTCTACGCGGAAAGTTAGCCCGCTTTTATGGATTGAAGGAGGTAAGAACGAAATGTTGTGCTGTTTCACTTCTTGAATTAAGCGCATCACTTTATCCTGATTTCCCATTGCAGCAGTCAATAGAGAGGCATAAAAATATGCCGGATACTGAACTTTTAAGTAAGCCATCTGATATGAAATGAGACTGTAAGCGACGGCATGACTTTTCGGAAACCCGTAATTAGCAAATTTAACGATTAAATCATATACTGCATTTGCATCTTGCTTCTTAAAACGATTACGCTGCGAACTGTCCACAAAGTGCTGGCGTTGCTCATCTAGCACTTCTCGATTTTTCTTGCTGACTGCACGTCTTAAGATGTCAGATTCACCAAATGAAAAACCAGCCATTTTTGATGCAATTTGCATAATTTGTTCTTGATAAACGATTACGCCATAAGTTTCTTTTAAAATGGGTTCAAGAATAGGGTGTAAATAGGATGTTTTTTCTTCTTGATGTTTTCTACGTTGGTATGTCGGGATATTTTCCATTGGACCTGGACGATATAGAGCATTAACTGCCACGATATCTAAAAAATGAGTAGGTTTAATATTACGTAGAGCTTGTCTCATGCCGTCTGATTCTAGTTGAAAAACACCTGTTGTATCTCCTTGTTGCAGAAGTCTAAACGTTTCCCTATGATCTAAAGGAATTTTTTCGAAATCCAACCATTTTTTCTGATCAAACCAAATCATGGTTCGAATTCGTTCCAGAATGGTTAAATTACGCAACCCAAGAAAGTCCATCTTGAGCAATCCAATTTGTTCAACTTCTTTCATCGGCCATTGTGTTAAATAAATTCCATCTTGGCCTTCTTCAATTGGTAAGATTTCAACTAATGGAACAGGTGACAAAACAAGACCAGCAGCATGAGTAGAAGCATTTCTCGGCAAACCTTCGAGTTGTTTAACCGTTTCAAACCATTTTTGATGCAGCAGGTCGAGTTCAATCCATTTTTTAATTCCCAAAGAACTGTTTATCGCTTCTTCAAATGATATACCTGGTTTATTTGGAAGTTCTTTCGACAACATGTCAAGAACGGAAGCATCAAAACCAAATACTCGTGCCACATCCCTCGCAGCTGCTTTTGCAGATAACGTGCCATAAGTAACAATTTGTGCAACATATGATTGACCATATTTTTCAGCTACATATTGTATGACTTCATGCCTACGATGATCAGCAAAGTCGATATCAATATCTGGCATTGTAATTCGTTCTGGATTTAAAAATCGTTCGAATAATAGGCCATATTCGAGTGGATCCACATGAGTAATGAACAAGGCAAACGCAACGAGTGAACTTGCTGAAGAACCTCGCCCTGGGCCTGTTAGAATTTGTTTTTCTCGTGCATACTCCATAAAATCAGCCACAATTAGAAAATAATCATCATATCCCATTTGATGGATAATGCTCAGTTCCATTTCGAGTCTTTTTTGATAGGAAATTTCGAACGAGATTAAACGCTTTTCCAATCCTGTTAAACATTTTTCACGCAATACGTCTGCAGCACTTCTATTTTCTGGGAGAGGATATTTTGGCATATGTAGGTAATTTGTCTCGAGTGTTACGTCACAACTCTGTAGCATACGATTCGTTTGTTGTAGCCATTCAGGGTGATCGGCAAACCAGTCCAACCATTGTGCACGTGTGGGCAAATAATAGTGTTCATGATTCGGCTTTGCTCTCTGAACATCGTTTAATTTGGTCCCATTCGCAATTGCTTGAGCCACTTCATAAGCAAAAGCATCATTTGCCGTTACATACTTAGCTTTATGGGTAGCTAAAAGTTCAATTTGCTTATTTTTACAGAGCTTAACATATTCCTCTTCATGTTCTGCTATTATTCCGCCAGGTCGTTCTATCCCTGCGTATAAATGTTTGCCTAAAGATTTCTTTAAGACGTCTAGCGATAAATCTATGGCTTCTATAGTATTTTGACTTAGCAATGGCATGACTACTATACAATCGTTTTTATAGGCTTCTAACCACTTCAACGGTAATGCAGCAAGTGCTTTCACTTCAAGAGCACTACTAATTTTCAATAAATTTTGATACCCTACATTAGATTTTGCATACAACTGTATTTCCACGTACGTATCCTCTGAAACTTCTAGCTGGCAAGTAAATCCGATAATAGGGTGTAGCCCGGCTTTTTTAACTGTTTGATAAAAAGGTAAAATGCCATATAAACGTTTATTTGTAATGGCTACAAAATTCGCTTGTTGCTGTTGAAGGAATGGAATTAATGCCTCCAGGCGAATCGTGCTATTCAGTAAATCGGCTGATGTAACAACTTGTGGGTATCCTGGATTCATCATGTATTCCCCCTTCAACTCATTGACATAAATGAATTAATTTAGTGATAATTTGATCTGCTTCTTCCCACGAATAAACAGAAGCTCCGGATGCAAGCGGATGTCCACCTCCACCGTATTGCTTTGCTAGTTCATTAATGACTGGCCCCTTCGAGCGAAGTCGAACTCGTATTTGATCCTCTTCTTCAATAAACATAATCCAAGCTTTAATTCCTTTGACATTTCCAAGAGAACCTACTAACAAAGAAGTTTCACTTGCCGTTACTTTAAATTGCTCCAAAATCGCTAATGGTAACTTCACATAAGCAGCCCCATTTTCATCAATCATGAAATTTTGGTAGATATGTCCTTGTAAATGCAATAAATTGCGGTCTACTTCATACATCCCGTTAAAAAGCTCCGTGCGATTAAAGTTATATTTAATCAATTCTCCTGCCGTATCAAATGTTTTTTGAGAAGTACTTTGAAACATAAAACGACCTGTATCTCCTACAATTCCTGCGAATAACAAACGCGCTGCGGACTCAGTCAATTGCCAGTTCGCAGTTACTTTTCCTTCTTCATATAAATCATAAATCATTTCACTCGCAGAACTCGCCTGCGTGTTTACCCACAGTAAGTCTCCATATCCATCGTCATTTGGATGATGATCAATTTTAATGACAAAGGCACCCGTTTGATAACGCTGGTCGTCAATTCGCTCTGTATTAGCCGTATCCGTAACAATGATAAGGGCTCCTTCAAATTGGGCATCCTGTAGGACATCAGGCTTAGCTAAGAAGTTTAGTGTTTCTTCATGTTCGCCCACCACATAGATTTTTTTATTTGGATAACTCGCTTGCAATATTTCTTTTAAGCCGAATGAAGAACCGTAAGCATCTGGATCTGGTCGAACGTGTCGATGAATAATGATTGTTTCATAATTAGATATTGTGTCAATGATTTGACGTTTCATAATTTTGCCTCCAACCTTTTAGTGAATACCATTCGCAATTCTTGAAAATTGTCGATACAATAATGACAGTTTCATTTATTTTCAGGGGGTTACATTAATGAATGCAGTTCTTGTCTTATTAATCGTTCTTTCGTTTGTGTTTTATTTTTACTTTAAAACAAAACAACTACGGAATGAACTGCCGATTGCAAAAAAATGGTATGCAAACCGAGCATTAGTAGCATTGGGAAGTTTGCTATTTTTCTTTGGGATTAATCAACTATCATTATTCTCTTCTGCCATCACATTTATCATTTCGGGGTTATTTATCGTTCTTGGGTTATTTACCATGGTTTATTACTTCCGAGTTGCAAAGCATTATGGGCAATTTGTAGAAGAAGAGCTACGTTTGAATCAAAAGTGATGCTTAGAAGCATCACTTTTTGTTTATTACCGTTCTAATAATTGGAACATCATCATTGCTTTTCCAACTAGGTCGGTTTCATGAAATACATCAAACTCCATTTTAACAAACTTACGACTCATATCTAAAATCCTTGGTCTTACTTTCAAGACACTATCCATTTGAACAGGTTTAATAAAGTAAATGGTCATATTTTCAGCTACGCTGTCTCCGCGTTTGTTATTTTTCAAGGTGTAATTTCCGACTTCTGCTAATAAAGTGGTAAAAGCCCCGTACGATATAGCTCCATATTGATTCGTCATTTGAGGCGTCACAGTGAATTCAACGGAAAGTTCATCATCTTGGACAACTTTCATTTGATTTTTGACGATATCGTCAATTGTTTCACCCTGATGCGGTTGACGTTGAGCCAATTGCAATGCTTTTAACACATCTTGACGACTGATAATGCCTTCTAATATGCCTTGTTCATTTGCGACAGGCATCAAATCGATTCCTTCCCAAATCATTCGGTGCCCTGCTGTAGCTACACTCGTTTTCATCGTTACGGTGATTGGATTCATCGTCATCACTTTTTCAATGAATTCCCCGTGTTCTTTGCCAATAACGTCTCTTGCTGTTACGATTCCAACAATTTTCTGATTTGCATCAATGACCGGAAATCCTCCATGCAAAGTTTGTTCGTTCTTTTCATGATATGCTTTCACGTCATCATTCACACGTAAGAAATCCGTTTCTTGATAAGGAACATAGATATCTTCTATAAACAATATTTCTTTTTTAATTAATTGATCATAAATGGCTCGATTGATCATCGTGGCCACTGTGAATGTGTCATAGCTCGTTGATATAATGGGTAATTCTAATTTATCCGCTGTTCTTTTTAAAGACTCAGACGCTTCAAATCCACCCGTAATTAGGACTGCTGCTCCAGCATTCAATGCAGTAAAATGGGCTTTCGCGCGATTTCCAACAATTAGCAAGCTCCCCGCATCGGTATACCTCATCATGTCTTCTAGCTGCATCGCTCCAATAACAAATTTGGTTAACGTTTTATGTAGCCCACTTTTGCCACCTAACACTTGTCCATCTACAATATTCACAACTTCTGCAAAAGTCAGACGTTCAATGTTTTCTTTCTTTTTCTTCTCAATTCTAATGGTGCCAACCCGCTCAATTGTGCTTACAAACCGTTGATTTTCAGCTTCTTTAATTGCTCGGTAAGCTGTTCCTTCACTAACTTGTAATGCTTTCGCAATTTGTCTAACAGAAATTTTATCTCCTACAGGCAGAGACTCGATATAATCTAAGATTTGTTCATGTTTAGTAGCCACTTTATCACCTATTCCCCAAACAATCGTTCTATTCTAAGTGTATCACAAACCAGCTTTTAAGAATGACATAAATAAACACGGAAAGATTGTCCTTTCCGTGTTTATTTATGTGCTAAGATCATGTTCGATGTTGTTGTGTATCATCCTAAAATCAGCTTTAAAATTCAATTTACCTAGATTATAGCTCGATTCCCTCTCCAGGATTCAGAACATGAACAACTGTCCCTTCAACGATTTTTTTAAATGCGAATGGGTCTTGTTGGATTGGTGGGAACGTATTGTAGTGGATGGGAACAACTGCTTTTGGGTGTAACAATTTCACGGCATAGGCTGCATCTTCAATGCCCATTGTGAAATTATCCCCAATGGGTAAGAAAGCCACATCAATTGGATGCCGTTCTCCAATTAATTTCATATCCCCAAACAGTGCCGTATCCCCCGCATGGTAAATCGTTTTACCTTCAGCAGAAAATAATATTCCAGATGGCATCCCAGTATAAACGATTTCGTTCTGCTCCGTTATATAGGATGACCCATGAAATGCGGGAGTTAGTTTTACTTTTCCAAAATGAAAATCTTTTGCACCACCAATATGCATGGGATGTGTTTTGACACCTTGCCACGCTAAATAGTTAGCTAGTTCGTAGGGCGCAACTACTAATGTGTCATTTGCTTTTGCAAGCGCAATTGTATCTCCTACATGATCGTTGTGACCATGAGTTAATAAAATTACATTCGGCTTCTCATCTTCAACAATTAAATCCGTTAGTTCATTTCCAGTAATAAAAGGGTCAATTAAAATCGTAGAATCCCCCGTTTTAATCTTAACAATTGAATGTCCATGAAAAGTTACATACACAATGAAAACCTCCTTCATATACTTATTTGTTAGAATTCGATAACCATGTAGATTCTCCTGTTTTTTGATATGCTTAAGGAGAAAAGTTAAAAAGGAGTGCGATTATGAGCAAAATTAACCAAATTTCTACGTATTTGAAAGAACACAATATGGATGCAGCATTTATTACAACTCCTGACAACGTATTTTACATAACAGGATTCCGTAGCAACCCACATGAGCGGTTACTAGGTGTTGTCCTGTTTCAAGATGCTGAACCCGTGTTAATTTGTCCTCAAATGGAAGCGCCCGATGCAAGAGCAGCTGGATGGGCTTATCATATTGTCGGTCACCAAGATACCGACAATCCATGGCAACTATTAAAAGAATCAATTGATGAGAAAGGCATTCAAATCTCACAATTGGCCATTGAAAAATCTCATGTTACGGTTGAACGCCTTGAATCACTAAAAGAAAATTTCCAACAAGCTTCATTTACACGGCTAGATGATCAATTAAACATGATGCGTGTGGTGAAAGCTGCAGAAGAATTAACCATTCTTCGTCAAGCCGCTGAATACGCAGACTATGCAATTGAAGTTGGCGTTAGTGAAATTGCCGAAGGAAAAACAGAACTTGAGATATTGGCTGCCATCGAACTGGCATTGAAGAAAAAAGGCATTACTCATATGTCATTTGATACGATGGTGTTAAGTGGACCTAAAACTGCTTCTCCACATGGCAAACCAGGTGAACGAAAAATTCAACAAGGCGATTTCATCTTATTTGATTTAGGCGTCATCTATAAAGGTTACTGCTCTGACATTACACGCACCGTTGCATTTGGAGAACCTTCAGAAGCTCAAAAAGACGTGTATGAAACAGTAAGAAAAGCAGAGCAAGATGCGGTAGATGCCGTAAAACCAGGTGTCCGTGCAATGGATCTAGATAAAATTGCTCGAGATGTCATTTCAGAAGCGGGCTATGGAGAATTCTTTACCCATCGCTTAGGTCATGGTCTAGGAATTTCTGTTCATGAATACCCTTCTGTCACTGGAAATAATGAAATGGCATTAATGGAAGGCATGGTCTTCACGATTGAACCCGGTATCTACCATCCAGAAATTACGGGCGTTCGCATCGAAGACGATGTGGTTGTGACAAAAGACGGCGTAGAAGTATTAACGAAGTATCCAAAAGAATTAATCATTATTTCTGCCAATTAAAATTGAAAGGCTCTATTCACTCATAAAAGTGAATAGAGCCTTACGTTTTATCTCGTTAATAACTGTTCTGCGGCAACGTATGGTAGACCTTGTGCATCAGCTACTGCGTGATACGTAACATGTCCTTCAAGTGTGTTTAATCCTTTTAACAATGCACTATTATCTAAGCATGCTTGTGCATACCCTTTGTTGGCAATTTGAACAGCATAAGGCACTGTTACATTTGTTAATGCCATTGTAGATGTACGAGGCACAGCACCAGGCATATTTGCAACTGCGTAATGAACCACACCATGTTTTACATATGTTGGTTTATCGTGAGTCGTAATACGATCAGAGCTTTCGAAAATTCCACCTTGGTCAATGGCGATATCAACCACTACTGATCCAGGTTTCATTGATTTAATCATTTCTTCAGTGATAAGTTTAGGAGCTTTTGCTCCCGGGATCAGTACAGCCCCAATAACAAGATCAGATTCCTTCACTGATTCTGCAATATTGAATGGATTTGAGATTAATGTTTGCACATCGCGACCAAATAAATCTTCTAATTGACGAAGACGATCTGGGCTTAAATCGATAATGGTTACATCCGCTCCCATACCTACTGCAACGCGAGCTGCGTTTGTTCCAGCAATCCCGCCACCAATGATCGTTACTTTCCCGCGTGATACCCCTGGTACACCTCCTAGTAAAATTCCCATGCCACCATGGATTTTCTCTAAGAATTGTGCGCCTATTTGAGTAGACATACGTCCAGCTACTTCACTCATTGGCGTTAGTAATGGTAATGAATGATTTGGAAGTTGAACAGTTTCATAGGCAATTCCAACAACTTTGTTGTCAACCAATGCTTTAGTTAACTCGGGTTCAGGCGCTAAATGTAGGTAAGTGAACAAGATTAGTCCTTCGTGGAAATAACCGTATTCAGAAGCAATTGGTTCTTTTACTTTCATCACCATCTGTTTAGACCATGCTTCAGCAGCTGTTCGAACAATTGTTGCTCCAGCATCTGCATATGCTTCGTCTGTGAATCCAGAACCAAGTCCAGCTCCCGTTTCGATAAATAATTCATGTCCAAAAACCGTTAAATTGACTACACCTGCTGGCGTCATTGCTACACGATTTTCATTATTTTTTATTTCTTTTGGCACACCAATCTTCATTGATAAACCCTCCTATGTGTTAGATGATTAAAAGTAATTTAAGTACGATGCATCGACATTTTTTAAATTGTTGAAAGCAAATCCATTCTATCAGATATAATTGAAAATGGCTTTAAAAATTTTCGCTTTTCATTTTCCCGAAAAATTCTTTATTCATGGTTGCTCGGGGTAATCCGCTTAGTCGCTTCATTTTCCTAGCGCGAGAAGCAATTTTCCTCTGAATATTAAAACTCAGTTTTCCTTTAATTACTGGTAGTTGCAATGCTTTAAATCACTAAATTAAAAAGAAACAATGTAACTTACTATCGCTTTAACAGCCAAAGAGACGAAAGGTCGTGCATACGCCTAATGGATCGATTACCTAAACAAAATTTCGAAAAATATGGACTTGAAGCAGTGCCTTCAGCGCTTAAACAATCTACATGGAAGGAATACGCCATCATCACGTTTGCCTTTTCAGTAAATGCAGGTAATTTTCTAGTACCTGCTTTAGCCGTAACTCAAGGTCATCTTCCATGGATAGCTGCACTTTTAGCGGTTTGGATTGGCGCGTTCTTGGCCTTTTTATGTGTGTCTGCTTTATCCATTCCAGGTGCATTATATGGGCTACCAGGACAATACATCTTACGGTCTTTTGTGGGTTCGTGGCTCGCAACTAAAATCGCGTCTCCTATCCGTGTGTTAACTTCTTTATATTGGTTTAGTGTACAAACAATCGGCGGAACTTATATTTTACAAGCTGTGATTTCTCACTTTTTTCACACCAAAGTACCTTTTATCTTTATTTCGATTATAACAGCTGGTTTGATGGCCTATTTAGCATTAGTTGGATATGATGCTGTTAAAAAAGTCACTCGATTATTTTTGCCCTTATTGATTCTCGGACAAATACTTATGCTTTACGTGATTTTCACTAACATTCCATTTGCCCCCAAACAATTCCCGTTAGAAAAAGAGTTATCTATGAGCGTCTTTTTCTTTTATATGAGTTTAGCCTTTGTCCAATTTGTTTCGGGCGTTAGCGCTTCTAGCGATATGACACGTTATGCGACATCTGCTCAACAAGGATTTGCAGGAATGCTGATTGGTAATACGGCCGGATATTTCATGACTGCCTTAATTGGGACATTAACTGCTGCCTATTTTCAATCTACTAACCCCTTTGTAGCACTCAGTGACGTAGCACCTTATCCTGTTTTTGCTGTATTTATTACGTTGAGTGGTCTTCTCGCGATGATCTCGATTAATATCGGCAATGCCTACACGGGTGGGTTTAGTTTACTAAACGCTTGGCCTTCTCTTGGTAGAATTAAGAGTGCTGTTTTCTTTGGCGTCATCGGTATTTTACTCAGTTGTTTTCCGAGTTTATCTTCTAAAGCTTCTTCAATCATCTCGCTATTGGGCGCAGGCATTGTTCCATTATCAGCGATTATAGTTACGGATTATCTTTGGATGAAGAAAGGTGTTATCTCTGAGGAACAACTTGTGCAGGTCGTTTCTGGGACTTATAAACTAAACTTTGCAGCCATCCTCACTTTTTCAACAATGAGTCTAACCTACTTATTTATTCCTAAAGATTTTTCGCCTGGCATGTTAATCTTTATTTCGAGTTCATTCATTTACCTCATCCTTAAGAAAAAGTGGATAAAAGAACAGCCAGTTCTCTGCTAAGATTTTTCTTAAAAGCAGGAATTTAAACATGAAAAATTGAATATAACTGAATAGGACCTACTACTCTTAAAGGAGGCAATCATATGACACTTTCATATAATCAGATTTTAGTGGCGGTTGATGGTTCAAAAGAAGCCGAATGGGCATTCAAAAAATCAATTGACATCGCTAAACGAAATGACGCAACGTTGAATCTACTAAATGTGATTGATACACGTTCATTTGCAGCCATTGAAGCTTATGATCGGTCGATTGCAGATCGTGCACAGGTTTTTGCTGAAGAATTGCTTGGCAACTATAAAAAGCAAGCTGAAGCTGTTGGAATCACAAAAGTAAATGTTTATGTTGATTATGGTTCTCCAAAAACCATGATTGCAAAAGAAGTTGCTGTTAAAGTCGCAGCTGATTTAATCATCTGTGGCGCAACCGGGTTAAGTACAGTCGAGCGTTTTTTAATAGGTAGTGTCTCGGGTCATATTGTAAGAGCTGCCAAGTGTGATGTGCTCGTAGTTCGTACACCTGAACCCGAATAAACTCAAAATCCCGAATGCTCTCATTGAGCGTTCGGGATTTTAATTTCTCTAAATATTGCCTAATCGCACGGTATCTCGCGCAATCATGACTTCTTCGTTTGTTGGAATGACAATGACTTTAACCGGGGAATGCGGATAGCTAATAAACGCTTCTTTGCCACGGATTTTATTTAAGTCTGGGTCCATGTAGACGCCCATAAACTGTAGACCTTCTAATACTTTGGCACGAATGATGTCACTATTTTCACCGATTCCAGCTGTGAAAATAATTGCATCTACGCCGTTCATGCGGGCTGCATATGAACCAATGTATTTATGAATACGGCTAGCAAACACATCCAGTGCAAGTTGAGCACGTGGATTTCCTTTAGAAACTTCGACTTCAATATCACGTAAATCACTCGAAAACCCAGAAACGCCTAGCATTCCAGATTTTTTATTTAAAATATCCAAAACTTCTTCCGCATCTTTGCTTGTCTTTTCCATTAAAAATGGTATGAGCGCAGGATCTAGGTTCCCTGAACGCGTCCCCATCGTCACCCCTGCTAAAGGTGTGAAGCCCATTGATGTATCAATTGAACGTCCTCCATCAATTGCAGCTATACTTGCCCCGTTTCCAAGGTGACAGGAGATGACGCGAATGGTTTCTACTGGACGATTTAATAATTCAGCGGCACGACCTGACACATATTTGTGTGAAGTGCCATGGAACCCATACTTCCGGATGCCATAGTCCTTATAGTATTCATAAGGAATTGAATACAAGAAAGAACTTTCAGGCATCGTTTGATGAAATGCTGTATCAAAAACAGCGACAGCAGGAACAGATGGGAGTGCTTTTTTAAACTCTTTAATCCCAGTAATATTTGCAGGATTGTGAAGTGGAGCTAAATCTGAAAGTTGTTCAAACACTTCAATTGTTTCCTCATCAATCAGAACAGAGTCACTATATTGTTCTCCACCATGAACTAAGCGATGACCAATACCATCTATATCTTCTAAAGAACTAACTGCTTTTTGCTCGACTAAATGATGTAGGAGTAATTGTACAGCATCTTGATGATTTGTAATGCTTTCTGTGAATTCTACTTTTTTCCCATGAGTCTTCATTGAGAAAATCGGTTCTTTTAACCCAATACGCTCAATTAACCCTTTTGCTACAACATGCTCTTCAGGCATTTGCAACAATTGGAATTTTAATGATGAACTTCCTGCATTGATTGCCAATATTTTACCCATAAAAAAAACGCCCCTTTTCCACTTATACAGTCATTGTACAGTGGATAAAAGAGGCGAACAACTATGAATTCGAATTTTCTTGTTTCCATATTTTCACTTTCTCAAAAAATAAAGCCATGGCTTCCTTATTTGACATATTCGGAACTTTTGCTAACAACACTTCTTTAGGTTGTTTTAGTTCATCCGATTTCTTTTGAAGGACCAATAAACTTTTCGCATGGGCTTCATTTTTAAACAAGTTTGCTGGCAGTTGGACAACCGCGTGAATCCAAGCATGAGTTGAAAAGTAAGCATGTAGTTCTTTCGCTTGATTTGATTCAAAGATTGCTTGAGGGACTAAGAATACTAAATAGCCACCCTCGATTGTGTGACGAATCGATTGCTCAATCATTAAATGGTGAGCAAACGACATCCCCTCTTTCGCTTTTAACTCATAACCTGAAGCCGTTTTATCATCCGGGTAGAATCCGACAGGTAAATCACTAATCACTACATCTACAGGGTCTATTAATAAGGGTTGCAATGCATCTTGGCGATATAAAGTGACTTGTTGTTGCAACAAATCTCCTGTTGAAGCAGCTAATCGAATTAACATATCATCGATTTCAACTGCTGTTGCCGTTGCTTTGTCTTGTAAAAAGTTTAAAACCGTAAACAATAAATTCCCGGTTCCCGCAGCAGGATCTAAAATGGAAACTTGATCTTTATCTTTTGTTAATTGATCTACAAAATAACCAACGAGAAGCCCTAGAGAATCTGGTGTCATTTGATGATGTGCTTGAACATGTTCTTTCATGCCTTTTAAAATGGCCAGTTGAATCGCTTTACGAATATCTTCTTTTTGGACATTTTGAATATTAGGGTCAACATCTCCATCCAACCACATTTCGGTCGTTTCTAAGACCCCTTCGATATAAGTTAAATCCTCATTAGATTGCATTTTCTTTGCATGTTCATCAATAAATGTAAATATTTGCTCCATCGCACTGTTCATAGAGTACTCCTTTAAATGGCAAACCCACTCAAAAATCGAGTGGGTTTCTGTGTTTTAGTTTTGTGCAGCTTTTACAGCTTCAATTGCTTTGTCATAATTTGGATGCTCTGTAGCTTCAGAAACATATTCAACATATGTAACTTTATCATTGCTGTCTACAACAAAAACAGCACGCGTAAGTAATCGTAATTCTTGAATTCCTACACCATAGGATTCACCAAAAGATAAATCACGGTGATCTGAAAGAGTTTGAACTGAATCGATGCCAGCAGCTGCACACCAACGTTTTTGCGCGAATGGCAAATCATTTGAAATCGTCAAGATGACTACATCTTCACCCAACTGAGCGGCACTTTCATTAAATTTACGTGTTTGAGCGTCACAAGTACCTGTGTCTAGGGAAGGAACGACACTAATTAATCTAGTTTTTCCTTTTGAATCTTGTAACGTAACCGGGCTAAGATCGTTTGCTAATACTGTGAAATCAGGCGCCGTGTCACCTACTTTTACTTCATTACCAATTAATGTAATCGGTTTTTGCTTAAATGTGATTTGTACCATGTTAACGCCTCCTTAAAGTCTATCTTACTAAAATGCTTCCGGCTGTTGCAACTCACTTGATTTAGAAACAGGCAATTCGGTTCTAATGACCTTCTTTTCAAACACGTGCTCATGAATGACCATTGTATCGGCGATGAAATCATGTATTCCTTGCTTAGTAGGAGTAAAGCCGATGACTACGTATAACGGCCATATTGTAGCAGAAAAAAATCGACCAATCCACTCACGAAATAAGATTGTCACAAATGACAAGGAATCACTATTAATTGATACTACGCGTAAACCAAATATCATTTTACCGACGGTCTGCTGGGAAATAGTTGTCATGATGACGAAATATGCGTAAAAGATAAATCCTGTTAAAAAGCCAATGGGTGCATACCATGTTGCCCCATGTACATCCCATCCAAAGATACGAAATAATGGATAAATCACAATTGAAGATAAGGATGAAATCACAAGTAAATCCAATAGATATGCCCAAAAACGAACCCAAAACCCTGCTGATTTAGGTGTGAATGTTTCTCCTTCCTCACTGACATAAAAGAGTTTATGCTTCACCACTTTTTCTTCAATTTCTTCTGATGAGCCAGGTGAAATTGAATGATGTTGATCAATCATCTACGATTCCTCCTCACTTCTCACCATATAGATACATCATGCGTGGTGAGTGATAATCAGACAGTAACCGGCCAATTAATTTCGACTCAACGTCTCCGCCTAATAATGATTGTGTTTTCATTGAAAATAGACTGGTAAAGTCCTGTGGGTATTCATATTTCATGACTTCCGCATTTTCCAATTTAAAGTCTTTTCGAACGGCTTCGATTACATCTTCTAAGTATCCATATTCATCCGCTAGGCCTGCCTCAATTGCTTGCCGTCCATTCATAATGCGTCCATCGGCCACTGCTTTCACTTCACTCTCCGTCATGCCACGACCTTCTTCAATAATGTCAACAAATGATTCATACGAGTCATTAATCATTTCTTGTAACATTGCCCGCTCATCTTCCCTCATGTCGCGTGTGGGGCTCATAATATCTTTATATGGACCTGTTTTAATAGTAACGAAATCGACGCCATACTTTTCCGCAAGTTTTCCATAGTTTACACTTTCCATGATGACACCAATGGAACCTGTTAATGTTTCTTTATTTAAGAAAATTTTATCTGCGGATGCAGCGATATAATAACCTCCTGACGCAGCCATGCTGCCCATGGAAACATAAATTGGAATATCCACTTCTTCTTGAATTTCTCTAAGTTTGTCGTAAATTTGAGCTGACTCAACTACTCCACCACCTGGAGAATCTACTTGCAAGACCACAGCTCTTATTGAATCGTCTGCTTTGACCATCTCTAATTGTTGCATGAAAAACTGATGATTATACCCTGCAACCCCAAAGAATGATGAAGCCTCACCCGTATTTTGAATTACTCCATCCACTGTAAGGACCGCGATTCGTTTCGAGAAATCTCCACTTTCTAACACAGTTTCAACGTAATCGTTTTCTGGTAGCGTAAAGATATTTTGAAAATTAGATGTCCAATTATTGCTCATTGCAAACGAAGCAATATTTATCACAATAGACAAACCAAATAGTAGTGCTGCTATACCTAAAGCAATCCATCTTTTTGCATTCATTTCTTTATTCCTCCCTATTCTTCTTCCTTGATGACAAAAACCATCCCGTAATGTTTTAAAACATGCTAAAATAACGTCATGCATATACGGAAAGGTCGTGACGATATTGTCCGAACGTACACATATTTATATTTATTCAAAACACGATGAGAGCTCTCTTGAAAAAAAAGCTATTCTTACTGATGTAATTTTAGCGAATGGATTTACAGCTGTTGATGACCACGAAGATGCCAACATTATTATTAGTCTTGGTGGAGATGGGGCATTCCTTGAAGCTATTCGTAAAACTGGTTTTCGACAAGACTGTTTATACGCAGGAATTTCCACAACTGGATCACTAAGTATGTATTGCGACTTCCACTTCCATGATTTAGAGACAATGGTAACTGCGGTTCAACAATCAGAAATTGAAGTAAGACGTTACCCTATTTTACAAGTTACTGTTGATGAGAATCCACCTTTTTATTGTTTAAATGAATTTAGCATTCGCTCAAATATTATTAAAACATTTGTGATCGATGTAGAAATTGATGGACTACATTTCGAAACTTTCAGAGGAGATGGCATGATTATCGCTACTCCTACAGGAAGTACTGGTTATAATAAATCGGTTAACGGTGCTATTGTTGACCCTCAACTCCCATGTTTACAAGTTTCTGAACTCGCTTCAGTAAATAGCAATAAATACCGTACACTTGGCTCTTCTTTCCTTCTAAGTGGTCAAAGACTATTAACTTTACGCTTAAAACAAGATGGAAATGACTTCCCTACGATGGGAATGGATAATGAATCACTCAGTATTCAACACGTGAAAACCGTGAACGTTGAGTTAAGTGATCGCATCATTAAAACAGTTAAACTAAAAAATAATTCATTTTGGGAAAAAGTAAAACGAATTTATTTATAAATAACCACGAAAAAGCAGACGAGACTCAGTCACTCGTCTGCTTTTTAATGTTTAGCTAAATTAAGTTTTTTCATGCGAGCTTCCATTACTTTTGAAGCCGTAAAAATGACGAGAGCAAGCCATATTAAGGTAAATGATAAAATATCAATGCCGTTAAACGCTTCACCATAAATTATGACTCCCAAGAACAACATACTTGTTGGAGCAATATATTGTAAAAACCCGATCATATAGAGTGGAATTCGTTGTGCTCCTTTTGCAAAAAGCACCAGAGGTATTGCAGTTGCGGCCCCTGTTAATATCAAAAGTAAATCTGTATGAATTGTATGATGCAATAACACAGCACGGTTTGAAACTAATAAGTAAATGTAATATATAAACGCAAATGGCAACATAAACATGGTTTCAATTGCTAATCCTCGGATTGCATCCAATGGAATGGTTTTTTTCATAAGTCCATAGATAGCAAAACTAATGGCCAGTCCAAAAGCAAGCCATGGAAAACGTCCATATGAAATGGTTAAAATGATTACACCGATCGCAGCGATCACCACTGCTAGTTTCTGAGCAGCCGATAACCGCTCTTTTAAGAAGAAAATGCCGAGCATAACTGATATTAATGGATTAATATAGTACCCTAGGCTAGTTTCTACCATATGATTATGATTGACAGCCCATATGTAAAGGAACCAGTTACATGACAACAATGCAGAGGCGAAAAACAGACTCCAAAAAGCTTTTTGATTTTGCCATAATGTTAGAAGATCCTCTTTAAACATTTTTGTGTTTTTCATTAATAGTACATAGAGCAGTAAAAATACAAATGCCCAGATAACACGACTGGTTAATATTTCTTCACTTGGAACATGCCCCAACCACTTCCAGTAAATTGGGAGAATCCCCCAAAATAAATAAGCCCCAATCGCCCAAATGACCCCTTTACGTTCTTCCTCTAACACGCCTTCACCTCTTTAGTTTGACTCTCGAAATATATCTCATTATAGAGCCCTTTTAGAGGAAAGTAAACGACTAATAACGATTCTTATTTTCCTTTTAGAAAGGCTTTCAGAATCGTTAATTCAACGCCAATTATCACGTTCTTTTTATCGGTGAACATCCTGCCAAGTAATGAGGAGTGAAACAAATTCCTTTTTGCTTTGCTCTGTTTCATATAGTGCTATTCATGTTGTCACTTGACCTTGGAATTGATTGGAAAAGCAGTTGGTAAATTACACGTTTTACCTAATTGATCCGGTGCTTTTGCAAGTAATCGTCACAGAAATGACTGATTTCTCTAATTTGATATCCAATACTGAAAGTTAACATCTCCTTGTTGTCAACTTCTCAAGATACGATTTCTTTCACATGCATAGTTTTCGTATTATTAGTCCAACTTATGAATAGCTGGTCAACATAATTTTACGAAATTCATGAGCATTTCCATTTGAGGAATCACAGTTTTTTATGAATGTAACTGAATTTCTCTTCATAAGAAAACCGGCAGCTATCGCTACCGGTTTATTTCAAAACTTATTATTTTTGATATCCGCCGTTTAATTGTTGCTCTGCCATTTGCACTAAACGCTTAGTAATTTCTCCGCCAACGGAACCGTTAGCACGCGCTGTAGCATCTGGTCCAAGCGTTACACCGAACTCTTGTGCAATTTCGTACTTCATTTGGTCTAAAGCTTGTTTTACGCCAGGAACGACTAGTTGATTTGAACTTTGATTTGCCATGTCTGTGTCACCTCCTTGTTGAATATAGAATGTGCCGGTTGGACAAATTCATGCATTCACAAGAAGTAGTAATTCATGGAAATTTATTATAAGAGGTCTGAAAACTTATCTTGTTTCTTTTTAGGGAACATAATTATTTCTCGCTCAGTCACTGCTTGTGTAATCATCTCATCGAAAGTTTTAAAACTTTCGTAAAACTCTACTTTTTCTAGTTTCGGTTTTGTTTTTGGACTTGCTGGAGTGAAAATGGTACAGCAATCTTCATATGGACGGATGGATATATCGTAAGTATCGATTTCCTGAGCGATATCAATAATGTCCAATTTGTCGTATGCAATCAGCGGTCGTAACACTGGCGTGGTTGTAACTGCATTAATAGCCGTTAAACTTTCCAACGTCTGGCTTGCAACTTGGCCTAGGCTTTCACCAGTAACTATAGCAAGAGCATTCGTATCTTCTCTAACTAAATCCGCAATTCTCATCATCATTCTTCGTGTGGTTGTCATTGAGACATTTTCTGGGATTTGCTTTTGTATTTCTTGTTGAATTGCTGTAAAAGGAATAATGTGAAGTTTAACAGACGCACCAAAGCGGCTTAATTTTTCCGCTAAATCCATCACTTTTTCTTTTGATAACTCACTCGTATAAGGCGGGCTATAAAAATGAATGGCATCCAATCTCACCCCGCGTTTTAACATTTGATAACCGGCAACAGGACTATCGATTCCTCCAGATAACATAAGGAGGGATTTCCCGTTCGATCCAATTGGCAATCCACCTGCACCTTGAATGACTTGTGCCATCATATATACCGCGTCTCTTCGAACTTCAACATGCAAGTCAATATCCGGTTTCTTCATTTGAACTTTAATTTCAGGGAACGTGCGTAGTACATGAGAACCAACAAATTTTTGTAACTCATTGGTTTCCATTTCAAATGGCTTATATGAACGTTTAACCGTTACTTTAAATGTTTTGTCTGTTCGTTCAAGTGATTCCACTACTTTAATTGCAGTATGCTTAATATCTTCAAGATCTAAACTACATGAAGCAACAGGACTAAAAGATTGAATGCCAAAAATACGTGGCAATCTTTCAATTAGTTGGTCCATTGTATATTGATCATTCGGTCGAATAAACATACGATCCCGTTCTGTAACAATTTGAAATTTCGGCAAATCAGCAAATGCATAGCGAATATTATCACGTAAGCGACCTGTAAAAGCATTTCGATTTCTTCCTTTTGTAGACAATTCACCATAGCGTATTAAGAGTTCTTTCCATTCCATTTTGAGTTAATCTCCTTTTATCTGTTTCATAATTGTTGAAAAATGTTTTATGAATTCTTCAATTTGTAAATCTGTATTACTTGTCCCTAAACTAATGCGGATAACTCCTTTTTTATAATCATCAGACAAACCAATCGCTTCAATAACATGGCTAATTTTCGTTTGCTTGGACGAACACGCACTGGAAGTCGATACAATAATTCCTTTTGCTTGCAAAGCATTAACAAGCACTTCCCCTTTTATATTTCGTACGCTAATGGTTAAAATATGTGCCGCAGCTTCGTCTGGCGATAAAATTCGAACGTCTCTAAATTGATTCAGGAAAGTACGTAACTTTATATTCCAGCGAATATATGTACTTAACATAAGCAATTGATTCTCATGAGCCATTCTCATGGCTTTTGCAAATGCCACAGCTTGTGCAACTGGAACCGTGCCACTTCGCAAACCAGACTCTTGTCCCCCACCAACAATTATTGGTTCAAAAGATAAATGATTTTTCCAGGCAACAATGCCAGAACCTTTTAACCCATTAAATTTATGCCCGGATAATGTTATCACATCTGCTCCAAGAACTGAAAAGGAAACTGGATATTTTCCAAAGCTTTGAATTGCATCTACATGGAATATAGCACGACTATTTAGATGAACCACTTTTGCAATTTGATCAATTGGTTGCATACTCCCAAGCTCATTGTTGATATGCATAATACTCACAACGATCGTATCTTTTCTTAATCGAGTTTTGACTTCTTCTACTAATACAATCCCTTTATCATTTACAGGCAAGTAGTCAATTTCATACCCTTGTGCCTCTAATTGTTTCATCGATTCTAATACCGATGGATGTTCAATGCTTGAGGTAATAATATGTTTACCACGACTTTGTAAACTTTTGGCGAGGCCGTGAATCGCAAAGTGATTTGACTCTGTTCCACCCGACGTGAAAATGACTTTTGTTTCATCGGTTTTAAGAATGTCCGCAATTTGCTTTCTGGCACGTGATAATAACATGTGAGCTTCAACACCTAATTCATGAATTGATGAAGAGTTTGCATAATACTCCTCATTTACTTTCACAAAAGTATCCAATACGTCTTTATGTGGTTTTGTCGTAGCACTATGATCGAAATAATACACGGTTGTACTCCTTTTCATTAGAAAACCACCAGCACGAGTTGTGCGGTGGTTTATACTACTTTTATTATGAACGCCAAGCGTCCTCTTTGACAAGCACTTCGATTCGCTTCATCGCACCTGGTTCTACTTCTTCTACTGCAGTTGCCGCTTCCTCTAGAGCCTTCGCATATCGTAGTTGTCGGAATGCTGCTTCCGCTTCTAATAAGCGTTGATTCATATGTGGATGACTTGCGCGATAACGGTTTCCATATTGAATAATGCGTTCAATTAATAAAACATTTTCAAGCATTTCTTTTGATTTCTCATGTACTTCATGAATACATTTATCTGCTTTGGCTAAGTATGTATCCACTAACTTCATATTTAGTGGCACTTCTTGTAAGCTTTGCATGACTAGGTAAATATGTTCCTCTGCTTCTTCTAAGCGTGCATCCATCTCTCCTGGAATGCCAGGCATATTTGCTTTATGTATCAATCTGTCTGTTTCGTGTAATAAACGTTTTAATTCATCTAATTTTGTTCGAGCACGATTTTCGTCTAGGCGTAAATTCTTTAAACTATTAGAAAAACGTTCTTGTTCTTCATATAAGTTTTCCAAATCATTCGAGATGAACTTTAACTCTTCTTGCAAACTGGAATAGGCTAATTGATCTTCACTAGCACGTTGTTCTAGTAAATCATATCTACGTTGTAACGACTCAATTTGCTTTAAACATACGAGCGGAACTTCCGCTTCTTTTTCAGGTAGACGGTAGCTCTGTTGAACATATGCAGCTTCGTCGCTCGTTTGGCGTGTAATGGATGTGACTTCAGCTAATCTATGTTCAGTCGGTTGTCGGTACTGATCAACATAGCGTTTAGCCATTACTTCTTTTTCAAGCATGTCATAAAATGATTCAATTTCATCCTTTATTTCTTCCACACGTGCTTTTACGTCATTAATATTAAGTTCAATGATTAATTCCTTCAAGCAAACTAATTCTTCATCGACTTTATCTAATTGGTCTGTCATTTCAAGGTGATCTAAATAATATGATTGAGCTTCCATTTCTCGTTGACCATTTCGAAGCTCATAAATATTTGCTGGAATTTTATTCTGAACATCCGTTAATAAAGATGGAATTTCTTGCAATAAGACAAAAACGATTTCCGCTTCTTCATTTAGTCCTATTACAATTTCTCGAGCTTGTAGATAATTCCCGTTTTGAGTTAATTGGTCATATTCTTCAAACAGAGGTCCAAACTGTTCAAGTTTTTTCTCAAGTGGACCAGCAGCTGCTCCAAATGAATGCTGATGAGCAAGTAAGTTTTTTCGTGCCGCTCGATATTGTTCTTTCAATTGATCCATTTCAATGCGATTCTTTTCTTCGCTTCCAATCAATCGTTCAAGTTCACTCAAAATTCGCGACATCTTTTCATCACTATGTTGTATAAGATCTTGGATTTCACGTTCTAGACTTGCTGCATGTTTAAACCGAAACTTATCAATGTTTTCCTCCGCGTCAAAAAGCAATGCATCTATTCTCGGCATATACACATCCATTACTTCCGTCCAACTATTACGCCAACTTTCAAACATTTCTTCAGTTTGTCCATTCATATTTAACTGCTTGACCTTCGTCATTTCTTCTAATATCGGTTTATTTTGTATTTGATGTTTTTCATTTTCAAGTCTTTCGATTTCGTTGGTATGTTTACGACGGATAATAAATCCGACTACAAATAATGCAATTAGTACGATGATTGCAATGATGATATACTTCATCGTAAGCCCCCTGTTCCAAAGTCACGTTCTTTGCCAGTTTATATATGTAATCTTACCATGAAATAAATGATAATGTTGCCGAAATTAGAAGATTTTTGCCGAATTTATGCAAAAAGTCTGATTTACATCATGGAGGTGTCCATTTAAATGAAACAAGATGCTCATATTCATAGTCCTTTTTGCCCACACGGAACAAAGGATGCCTTTAAATTATATATTGAAAAAGCGATTCACAGTGGTTTTACGAATATTTCATTCACTGAACATGCCCCTGCACCCCTAGGATTTATAGACCCCGTTTCTACTCAAGATAGTTTTTTAAAACATCAACATCTTGAGCCATATATTTTTGAACTTCAACAATTAAAAAAGGAATACGCTCATCAAATTACAATTAACATTGGGCTAGAGGTTGATTTTATTCAAGGATTTGAAACAGAAACCACCCAATTATTAAACGACTTTGGACCTACTTTAGATGATTCGATTTTATCAGTCCATTTCCTGCTCAATCAACAAAAATATACGTGCATCGATTTTTCTGTACAAACGTTTATCGAGTTTGCCCAAGAAATTGGCTCCGTTGAACTAGCGTATGGTCGCTATTACTCGACTGTACGAGACTCTATATTAGCTGATTTAGGGAAATACAAACCAAAACGCATTGGCCACCCAACACTCGTACATAAGTTTCAACATGCCCATGGCGCCAAGGTACATGATCATGAAATGATTCTAGAAATTTTGAGATTAATGAAAACTCATCACTTTGAACTCGATGTGAATAGTGCTGGATTAGCTAAGCAACATTGCTTGGAGCCCTATCCACCAAAACAATACATCCATGTAGCAAAAGAAATGGGCATTCCTCTCGTTTTTGGGTCAGATGCACATAGGGTAGAAGACTTGCATCAATATTATGAAGCCGTTTATACTGATTGATAAGTTTGAAATTTAGAGAGGTGACATGATGTTTACAAAATCAACATATGCTGGAGATGCGCTGCAACAATATACAATGTTAGGAAAACAATTAGATGCTTTATTATCAGGTGAGCCAAATGTCATCGCCAATTTAAGCAATGCATCCGCCTTATTAAATCAATTCTTAGATCGTATTAATTGGGTCGGTTTTTATATGATGGATGAAGGTGAACTGGTGTTAGGTCCCTTTCAAGGATTGCCTGCCTGTGTCCGAATCCCTGTAGGACGTGGGGTTTGTGGAACCACTGTCGCTAAAAAAGAAACAATGATTGTGGCTGATGTACACGAATTCCCAGGACATATCGCTTGTGATGCAGCTTCCCAATCAGAAATTGTGGTACCTTTAATGAAAAATGGCGAAGTAATTGGAGTATTAGATATCGATAGTCCCGAAAAAAATCGATTCAGTCTAGAAGACCAACAAGGACTTGAACATTTTGTTTCTATTTTAATGAAGCATATCTAAAAGGATGGAGTGATATAAATATCACTCCATCCTTTTTATTATTATTGTGAATGTGGAAACTGTAATTCAACTTGCTTGATCGCTTGATTGATATCTTCAATGATATCATCCACGTGCTCTAAACCTACCGAGATACGTAGTAATGAATGTGTAATCCCCATTTTCTCTCGTTCAAGTCGAGGAATGACCGCATGAGTCATTGTTGCTGGGTGTTGAATAAGTGTTTCTGCATCTCCTAAACTAACAGCGATTTTAATCAGTTGTAAGGCATTCATTAAATATTGAGCGACTTCTTTATTCCCTTGAATGGTAAATGAAATTAATCCCCCGCCGATTTTCATTTGTTTTTTAGCAATTTCATACTGGGGATGAGAGGAATCAAATGGATAATATATTTCTTTAACTCGTTTAGACGACTTTAAAAACTCGACAAGTTTTTGAGCATTTTCTGAATGCCGATCCATTCGCACATGAAGTGTCTTCAATCCTCTTAAAAT
>JBFGKX010000015.1:0-26595 GCA_041576455.1 Paenisporosarcina sp.
TAAATTGAGTGGTAAAACAAAAAAATGACCGCTTTCCGTGGGCTCGCGCCGAACTAACTCGAGCTTTGCTCGAGTGGATTTCGACGTCTTCGCTGTCCCACAGGAGTCGGTCATTTTATTCCTATATCTATAGGGTGACAGCAATGATTTGTAGAAAGATTAAATAGTAATAGGAGGAATTGAAAATCCTGCGGAAAAACGGAATAAGCTAGATCCCACAGAGTTAGCTGTCATAGACAGGTAAGACGAGGAGACTAGCTTTTCGCCCGCGAAAAGCGCATGAAATAGCCGACCATCATATTTTTTGAGAGATTGCAAAGATAAAAATACGAAATTTAATCCTTTTTATTTTGGAGAAGATCACCATTATTCTTCATCAGAACCAAAAAAAGAAAGATATAATTTCTTTAAAAAGCGCATTTGAATATTAATCATAAAATGATAAATCCTTTTACTAAGAACTTTAATGAGGTAATATTTAGCAGGGAGTACTTGGGAAGTAATTCCTGTAAAGGTATAAATATTAGAATTAAACCAATTATGGACAAATGCATTGAGTTAATAAAAATTCTTTACTATAAAAGGTGAGAACGTATGAAGCAATTTTATAGTCAACTTAATTACAAACTTTATTACATAGTATTAATTATGAATATGGGTCTCATGACGATGGGGTTACTTGTGGTTAACTCACGTAATGATGAAATCACTCTAGGTTACATTTTACATCTAGTACTGGTAGTCATTCTTTCAGCTTTCTTATTCATATATCCAAAATTTGAAACGCGAGTTTTAAGAATTATTATCATCACTACGATTTCAGCTTATTTTTACACACTTTTCTTTGTGTATCCTGAAACATCATCTACCATTATCTTTCTATGTTTAATACCTGCAATTTCAATATTATTTTTTGATTCAAAGTTGTTTTATTTTTCTTTAATTAGTAATGGCGCTTTAATGGCATTAACATTTACTTACATCATGTTTATTGATAAAGCTAACAAGTATCCTTTTATTAAAATAGATGTAACCGGAAATATCATCAATTTTATAGGAAGCCAAGTGTTTATCTTTTTTCTTTTTTCTTTATATTCTGCTCGAATCAAAAAACAGCAAATGTATTTTGAACAAATACAGCAGTCAGAAAGATTAAAGACAACAGGGCAGTTGGCTGCTGCAGTTGCACATGAAATTAGAAATCCCCTAACGGTTGTCAAAGGATTTCTCCAATTCTATGAGAATGACCCTTCTATTCATAAAGATGATAAGAAAAATTTCGCTGTAATGATTAACGAACTCAATAGTGCTGAACATGTCATTTCACAATTTTTAACGAATGCAAAACCAGAAAATAATCAAAAGTTGGAATTAGTAAATATAAATGAATGTCTTCATAGTGTTACTGATTTATTATTGTCATATGGTGTTTTTCATCAAAATAAAATTGAGTTAAATGTTCAAGAAAATGTATATATATCCGCTAACGTTATCGAGTTTAAGCAGCTATTTACAAACTTAATTAAAAATGCAATTGAAGTTTCTGATCGTGGAGAATCTGTTCGTATAAGTGCTAAGAGAAAAGAAAATTATGTTGAGATTTCAGTAAGGGATACTGGTTGTGGGATGTCAGAAGAAGAACTGAAATTACTTGGTACCCCGTTTTATTCTTTAAAAAGTAAGGGAACAGGATTAGGTTTAATGATTTGCTTTAATATTGTTGAAAAATATAAAGGAACTATCCGCTTCAATAGTGTAAAAGGAAATGGAACAACAGTGACGATACAGTTTCCATATTATGATCGGAAAGATGTATTGTGGTGAAGTATCATGTGTTAAAATTCATAAAAGTAATGGATCGTTTAGAAATCACTTTGATGTAAGAAAAATAGTAATGAATACACTAAGGCTATAAGTATCACTAATTATAATGATATAATATACCTATTAAATATCGATTTATTTTATAAAGAGTTGGAGAGAGATATGTTTAAGATTAAAACGCCTAAACTCAAAAGTTATTTACTAGAAGACCGGTTATTTATATACACATTATCTTTTATGATTTTGATATCCATCATATCAATCATCGGAAATCTATTAATTGGTTTTGACTTTTCGATGAATAATAAATGGATCGTTTCTATTGTTGTCTCGTTACTATCATTAAAACTAACATTAGACAGAAAATTTTTAATGCCAGTTCGTTTGTTTACCTATTTTTCAATTCTCCTTTTCTTTCCTTTAGGATATATTTCCTCGGGAGGATCAAACTTATTTGTAGCTTATTTATTTTTACTTTGCATTAATATCAACTATGTTTTTCATGGAAAAATAAGAGGATTATTTAATGTAATTATTTTAATCATTTCATTAGGACTGGTTACGTTAAAATTTCAATACCCATCCATTTTTCCTGTATATCAATCAAGTCAAAACTATATAGATATGATGGTTCAATTGCCTATTGCTTTAATTTTATCGATGATCACATTAAGAACATTTTCAAATGCTTTCCGTGGTGAACGAAAAAAGTTAACAGAATATGGCGCTCTCTTACATAAAAAAAATAAAGAGTTGGAAAAAATATCACAAACCGATCATTTAACGGGGCTCTTCAATAGAAGGTATATTTTTAATATGTTAGAACAAATTAGTAAAGAAAATGTCAAAACGATAATTGTTCTTATTGATATTGATAATTTCAAACAAGTGAATGATCGATTTGGGCATGAGGCAGGAGATCAAATTTTATTGAAATTTAGTCAGATCCTAAATACTGAAATTGGTGACAAAGGGATTGTGGGAAGATTAGGTGGAGATGAATTTATTATCCTATTAAGAAATATTGAATTAGCAGAAGGTAAAGCTTTAGCAAATTCTTTACTTAAAGAGGTCAATAAGCTAGAACTTTATGAAGGAGTTAACCTATGTGCAAGTGGTGGGATCTCTGTTTATGATGGAAAAACTGATATTAAACAGATGGTTGCACATGCGGATCAATCGATGTATAAGGTTAAGGCTACTGGAAAAAATGCTATGTTGTTTGTAAATGACAAGGAGCATGAGGCAAGCATTATATAAATAAATTTATTCCTAAACAAGTAATTTTTCAATCTGTTTATAGATTGGAGGATTACTTTTTTTATTTAAGGGAATTATCACAACATGAATAAACTAGAGAGAAGGAGAATACTATATATTTATTGAGGATAGAATTGTTTTTTAACAAGGTAGACACAGGAATATATTCAGTTGAAAACTGCTATAAAATACTTTTTACATAAGAAGACTTAAAAAGCGTAAGTTTAAATAAATAGGGGAAAGGATGAACATAGCAATCATTTACCTATCATTTTTAATAATTAACTTAATAGTTACTAATACCTATTAAAATAATAATCCATAAAACATTAGACAAAATATTACAAAAATATCATTTGAAATAAGTCCTTAGTCCTTATACAATGATTAAGAATGCATTCAATTTAGAAAAGCAACTCTTTTTTGAAGGGATGTGAGAAAGTAAGGCTAAAGTAAGGAGCACGAAATTTTAATTGATTACAGAAATCACTTTGAATTCTTTAGCCAATATCGAAAATGTTTAACGTTTTGCTAGAGCAACTAACAAGCTAACTAATGACCAAGCATTAAAGGAGGAGAATTTGATGAAGAAGTTTTTTTCAAGTGTAGTCTTTGCTGTAATGTTGCTGGGATTAAGCACTAATGCTTTAGCCACAGAAAATGATGATTATGCTAAAGGAATCAATATTATTGAAGAGGCAAACAGTAAGATTGACGAAATTATTGAAAAAGCAGTAATTAAAGCAGATAAGTTACAAGCTGATTTTATTTTAAAAGTAAGAAAAAATGAAGAAGGAAAAGAACTTGTCAAACTCAAAAAAGAAAAAGAAGAAGCATTAGTCGATATTGAAAAGGCTAAAAGTGAAGACAAAGATGTAAAAAAAGCAATTGAAAAATTAGATAAAATTCAACATAAAATCAATGAAGAGCAAGAAAAAATCGAAAAAAAAATGGCAAGTATTTTAAATGAAATTGAGGAAGTTAACGCACTATTATCATCAGCAGACGACAAAGATAAAGATAAGCTGACCAAAAAAATGGAAAAACTTAATGCTAAGCTCTCTAAAAATGAGGAAAGATCTTTAGAGTTATTAACAAAATACACAATAGATCTTGATAAAATCATAAATGAAACGTTTGATAAAACGTACCTCTTGTCATTAGAAGCAATTAAAGAAGTAGAGGATTATGGAATAATAGCTGAATGCAGTTGGAAGTTAGTACGATTCGCTGACAAATTCGTTTGGATTGATCCAATTAGAATAGTTGGCATCAGATAGAAATTACTTAGTTATTTTAATACTAAAATGTATAATACAAGAAAAGAGTTCGGGCTTAAGAACTCTTTTTTCTTTATAAGGATGAGGTGAATGAAATGGAAGGTTTTAAAATAGGGAAACAATCATCCTTTTTAGAAAAGGTTAAATTTAATAGTAATGAAATTAGTCTATTGTCTCGTGGTGACGGAATCGAAGTTTTAACTCAAACGATAGAAAAAGATCAACTATTCTATGTCTACCCTTCAGATAATCCAAATGTTTTAGAGTTTTATTTAATGTTATCTGGTGAAATTCTTTGTGAGAAAGATCATCAAAAAGTAACATTAGGGCCTCAAGATTATTTCACAGCCAAAGGAATTAAAGAGCCGATTCATTTTCAAGCATTAACAAATGCTACCCTGCTATGGGTCGTAACTGAACCGACATTTGTTCATGTAAGTAAGGAAATTGCCGCACTTATGGAAGTAGTAAAACAAGTGGAAAAAAAAGATCGATATACCTTTATGCATAGTGATCGTGTTGCAAATTATGCTGTTAAAATAGCGAAAAAACTGAAATTAAACCTGGAGCAGTTAGAGAATCTAACAATAGCATCTTCATTACATGATATTGGCAAAATTCATGTTCCTGAGGAGATTTTGAACAAAACTTCTCGATTAACAGATGAAGAATTTACTATTATGAAAAAGCATCCTGTGGATGGTGCGGAGATGGTTAAAGGTACATACTTTGAAGAGATTTATCCAATCATAGAACAACACCATGAAAGGTTAAATGGAAGTGGCTATCCATATGGATTAAAAGGAGAAGAGATATTTTTAGAGGCTCGTATCATTGCGGTTAGCGATACCTTTGATGCCTTGACGGAAGATCGCGTTTACCGTAAAGCTTCAAATTCGCAATTCGCGTTAGATGAATTAAAACGATTAGTAGATACACATTACGATAAAAAAGTAGTTGCTGCATTTGAAGAAGTTTTAAAAGAAGAAGGATTAATTTAATAGTAAAAAGGATGTTTTTAATTAAGAAGATATCTAGCTTGAAAACTGGTTGGGTGTAATATTAAATTGAAAAACGAATTTCCAGGGTGCTTCTACAACTGCTCCTTATAGTCTCTTGTAAAGAATTCACATACCTACCCGGATTTACTAAATCAAAGAATGCCAACATACGTAAATCAGTGTAGGTATGTGACATTATGTAGAAAATAAAAGTTAAGTGTATTTTTAAAAGACTTCAGAATTTTTCTGAAGTCTTTTTTTGTGAACCTAGTGAATAAAAACGGTTGTGACATTTATTAATAGTGAATATTTATTCGGCAGATAGGAATATCTATTTTATTGAACGGTTACATGTTAAATAGGTTGATATTCAGTTGATTAAAGCGTTATTCGACAAAACTAGCTAAATTACACCTGTTGCTAGTTTATAGGACTAAATATAAAATTAGAGAGCGGTAGTACTTGTTTACTAGGTATTAATAACCACTTTGAATAAAGGCAAACTTGCTGAAAAGGAAAGGCGCAAAGCTACTAGTCTAAAATTCAATTAGAAAATGACGGCTGGGTCACCGAAATTAAATTGTTTCTTGCTATGAATTCTTCAAGAAACCACCTCGATTTCGAGGTGGTTTTTGTTTTTAGAGGTAAGTAGTTCACCAGAGAAAGGAAACGATCTGATGTTTAATGAGAAAAGAATAAAGCGCAAATTATTACTTTTAGCAATCGCTCTTTGCATTATACCAGTAACAATTTTATATTTTATTAACGAAAAAAAATTCGAAGAAGCTTCCTTAGTTGAATTAGAGAATGAGAATAATCAATTTGCCAATTTATTAGATAAAGAGTTAGCAAAAATGAGGCAAACAGTTTTACTTTTGGCCAATAATCCTGCATGGGAAAAATATTACACAGAACCAGAGCGGAAGGACTATTGGAAAGCGCATCAAATTAAAGCTTTTCAGTACGTAAAAGAGCAGATCCCGGAAACCGATGAGGCGTGTTTTCTAGATGATATGCATAATGGGGAAGAAGTAGTAAGGGTCGATAAAGCCGTTGCACACGATCATGAGCTTTCACCTTCTGAAAAGGAACAACCTTTTTATCTTGCAGCTATGCAAAAGAACAAAGGAGAAGTATATCAATCGAATCCATATATCTCTGCGGACAGTAAGCGCTGGGTGATTGGAAATACGACCCCCCTAGTGATTCAAGAGGACGGTCCTTTAAAGGACAAAAAAGTTGGATTGATTCATTATGAAGTGAATTTGGCTTATTTATCCGAGTCATTAATGAAAAATAAAATTGAAAAATCTACTGCATTTGTAATGAATGCTAAAGGTGATTTGATCGCCAGTAGTGAAGATCACCAATTTAGTTTAATTAGCGAGACAATCGCAGGTGCAGCTAGTTTAACAGATGAAGATTTTGAAGAACTGCAACAGAAAACCAAACTTCCACAATATGATGAGATGACAAACAACGCTGAGCTGTTAAATTGGATTCATCATAATGAAGTAGGAAGTAGGTTGATTAAAAAAGATGGTAAAAAATATTTAATGGCATTTCATAAAATTACAATTAGAGAAGATATGCATTGGGTAGTGGGGACGATAAAACCCGTTATTAAATCTTCAATTTTTTCTTTATCGAGTATTTTAATGTATGCAACTTTATTAGCCATTATATTTATTATCATTGGTGCTTGGACAATCATTAATAAGATATTTAATGAAATTAGTAAATCTCATAATCACCTTGCAAATCTGGCTCACTACGACATGCTCACAGGCATACCAAATCGTGAATTATTCCAACAACTTGTTAATAAAAGTATTATATTGTCTAAAGGTCAAGCTAGAAAACAATTTGCAGTGTTATTTTTAGATTTAGATCGATTTAAAACAATTAACGATACGTTGGGCCATGTGACAGGTGACATCTTACTAAGTGCAGTGGCGACAAGACTAAAAGAAAGTATTCGAGAGAAAGATACAGTATCTCGATTTGGTGGGGATGAGTTTACCATTCTACTTAGAGACATCAAAACTAAAGTAGAAATTACCAAAGTGACAGAAAGAATACTCGAGTCTTTTCAAACGCCATTTATATTAAATAATAATGAGTATCATATTCGGACGAGTATTGGTATTAGTGTATATCCTCAGGATGGCATCACAAGTGAGGAGTTAGTAAAGAATTCAGATTTAGCCATGTATCAAGCAAAAGATTTAGGAAGATCAAATTATGTATTTTTTAAAAAAGAGTTTAATAAGCAATCGATTGATCGATTAAATATGGAGAATAATATTCGTAAAGCTTTAGATAATGATGAATTTGAAGTATATTATCAGCCGAAGATTAAATTCCCTTCAGAAGAAATTGTAGGAATGGAGGCATTAATTCGATGGTTTCATCCTGAAATAGGTGAAATTTCTCCGAGTGAATTTATCCCACTTGCTGAAGAGACAGGATTAATTAATTCAATAGGGAAGTGGATATTACGTGAAGCATGTAAACAAAATAAGAAGTGGCAGGATGAGGGGCTACAACCAATTGTCATTTCTGTCAATGTATCCGCAAGTCAATTTCAATACGGGAATATTATACAAACTGTAAGTGAAGTATTAGAGGAAACAGAATTAGATGGAAAGTGGCTTGAATTAGAGCTTACGGAAAGCATATTCCTGAATGAAGCAGACTACATCATTAAGACGCTGAATTTATTGAAAAAAATGGGAATCAAAATTTCGATTGATGATTTTGGGACAGGTTATTCATCTTTAAGCTATTTAATGCGTTTTCCAATAGATACAATAAAAATTGATCGAACCTTTATTAGGGAAATTATAAGTAAAAGTGAAATTCAGGCGATTACAAAGGCAATTATAACAATGGGCCATAGCTTACAATGTACAATTGTTGCTGAAGGTGTAGAGAATGAGCGTCAGAATACCTTGTTAAAATCCTACCAATGTGATCAAATTCAAGGTTATTACTATAGTCCACCGGTTTCGATAACAAGTGCCGCTTTATTATTAAAAAATGGTCAACAGTCCATTTCAATGGGGCATATAAATCCGGTAATTCTTCAAATAACGTAATTACAGCATTTCTCGAATGTAAATACATTACTTAAAATGAAAAGGTAGAAATTCTAATCCAATTATTTAATTAAAACTAATATTCATGTAAGCTGTAGACTTACTTTTAACAGTTTAAACAATGATGATTATCATTCCGTTAAAATCAAGCTGTATCGACATGAACAATATAGTATAGACCATCGATTGGAGAAACTAGATGTATAGGAAATGGAATTTTTTAATTCTTGTGATGCTCATAGGGTTATTAGCTGGTTGTAATTTAATGCTACCAAGTTCTAGTCCAGTCGTTAAAGTAGATAAAGGGATTATGGACCTGGAGCAATGGGACTTTTATAAAGATGGAAACATTCGTTTAAACGGAGAATGGGCGTTTTACTGGAATAAGCACTACCCAAGGCAGGAACTAAGCAAACAATATATTAGCGTCCCCTCCACGTGGACAAGTAAAAAGGGAGTGCCAGGACAAGGACATGCAGCATATCAGCTGACGATTCAACATCTTAAAAAAAATACAGAGTATGCGTTAGATATTCCATCGATTTCTACAGCTTATGACCTTTGGGTAAATGGCGAATTACTTGCATCAAATGGTAAGCCTGGCCCAAGTAAAGAAACGACTACGCCATTTTACCGTCCACAAAAAGTGAATTTTTTTACTAAAGACACCAAAGCAGAAATCATTTTACATGTATCCAATTACCATTACCGAGATGGAGGGATATGGGAGAGTATTACCTTTGGAACGGCAGAACAAATAAAGGATTACTCGTTTAAGAAATTGACAATACAGATGATTATCTTTGGAGGTTTGTTACTTTCTGGTTTATATCATGTCGTTCTGTTTATTCAAAGAAGACAAAATAAGGCAGCACTGTACTTTAGTTTAGTTTGTTTGATCGTTTGCATACGTATAGTTGTCACCAAAGATATTCCATTGGTCAATTTTTTCCCTAATATCCCTTGGGTCCTTATTGTGAAGTTGGAGTATTTATCATTCTATACGTCGGTGCCTTTATTTTGCTGGGTTTTGTATACGTTGTATCCAGCTCACATTTCAAAAAAATTCTGTAAATATTTCACAGCTTTAAGTATCGCTTTTTCCTTATTTGTTATTTTAAACACAACAAACATATTTACACATAGCGCGATTTATTATCAGATCGTAACGATAGTCACAATCATTTATATGTCTGTCGCTTTATTAAGAGCTTTAAAAGATAAACAAGAAGGATCTCTAATTGTAACTTTATGTGTTCTTTTTCTGTCGTTCACAGTCATAAACGACATCTTGGCTGCCAATAGTATGATTCAAACGTATCACTTATCCTCTTTTGGTTTGTTTGTATTTATCTTTTCGCAATCCTATATTATTGCAAATCGATCATCTAGAGCATTTAATGAAATGGAAAGAATGACAACTGAACTTGAAATTTTAAATCAAACGTTAGAAGAGAAAGTTCAGGAACGAACGACTTCACTTGAAAAATCAACAGCTGAATTACAGAATCTTAATTCTCAGCTAAAGAATTTATCTTATATCGACCAATTAACCCAAATCCCAAACCGTCGTTACTTCGATGAAATATTTGAACAGCAATGGAATTTTGCAATCGAAAATCGAGGTTCATTAGCAGTGATCTATATGGATATCGATTATTTTAAACGGTATAACGATATGTATGGTCATGAAGCGGGGGATCAATGCTTACAAGAAGTGGCAAGGGCATTACAAGATACATTTAAATCATATGGTGGATTTGTTGCCAGATTAGGTGGAGAAGAGTTTGTGGCGGTTTTAGATGATATCAATACCGATTATCTACAAACAGTATGTGAGTCTTGCCGAAGGGATATTGAATTATTAAAAATTCGTCATGAAGGTTCTCTATTGTGCCAACAGATCACCATTAGCATTGGGGCAGCTTTAATAATGCCGGATAAAACCATGAAAAGACGAGATTTAATACATGCAGCAGACGATGCACTTTACAAAGCTAAGGATAATGGAAGAAATCAAGTTTATGTAACGGATGAAAAAGGCATCCTCTTTAGTAACTCTAAATGATAGAGATATGAAAAGTGTTCATTTCGTTTATCTCATGATCTATGTTAACTACAAATTCACGTCTAAAAATCCTTCCTAATACATAGGGAGGATTTTTTAGCTTGTTACAAAAGAATATTAATTAAGATAAAAGGAAAAGAAATCTTATTCATTTCTTTAGTATGCTATCGAAAAGAGAAAAGTCGGCGATTTCTTTCGCTTTCCGCGGACGAAACGCCAGCCTCCTCGACTCATCTGTCGATGACAGCTGAGCCTGTGGGGGCTAGCTTGTTCCGTTTTTTCGCAGGAGTGTACAGAAATAGCCGACCTTCTTTCTACAGAAAAAGGAATGAAATGACCGACTCCTGTGGGAAAGCGAAGACGTCGAACTCACGGAAAGCGGTCATTTCAAGAAATTCTTTATTATTTAATACTAACAACAAAGCAGTTTGTATTAATCATCCATTTATTTTTGATAAATAGATAATTGTTCTGAACTATTCGCGGGAATGACCAATTTCACTTCCAGGTATTGCTTCCCTTCTGAAGCGTAATTTTGAACCAACGTTCCCTTTGATACCTGATAATTTCCCTCTACTAAATAGACAGGGATGGTCACAGTTAACGGTTTGTGCAATCGATTTGAAATCGTTACTTTTTGCGAAGTAGCTTGTCCATCATTGGCATCTTGATAAGAGGCTTCAAACGACATCGTCCCTTTTTCAGTATTTCCATCTTGATAAACGGGAATGGAGTGACCTTGTTCATCATGACTAAATGAAGTGATTTGTCCTTTATTCACTTGAAAATCCCTAAATCCTACCCAGGGTTTTCCACTTAATTCAATAGCAGTGGTAGTGGTATACAGAATTTCATCCTGAGTTGTCACATGATCAATGTGGGTATGACCGTGAAGGCTAACATCGACATGATGTGCTTTCATAATCTCAATTAATTCTTGAGCATTTTCGCCATGCCATTGTTGATCGTATTTAATTCCTAGTTTTTCACCGAGAGCAAGAGTCTCTAATTGTTGAGGATTATGTTGTTGATCGTATTTGCTCCAATAGTCTCGGACTTCTGCGTCTTCTTGTGGCCAAATGTCACGATCTCTCCAAAGTGGATTATGGTGTGAAAAAAGACCTCTAATTTGTTCCTTTTGAGCAGTTTGAGCATTTTTTTGTAAATCCTGCTTCACCCAGGCTAACTGATCTTCACGTATTTGTCCTCCCCAGGTCGGAACTGAAAGGGAGCCATGTCCACTTCGGTCAAACTTATGCCAGTCAAAAGAATTGTATCCAATGAAATGTGCATATGGACCATAATCAAATGAAAAAAATTGAGGACCAAAATATTTTTCCCAATATTTTGCGCCATCAGCTAAAGTAGCATCTTGAGCATAGTAATCATGGTTTCCTGGCACGAGGTATACTGGCACATTTAACTTTTGAAGAAATGTATAAGTTTCTTCATATTCATAAATATATTCTTGTGGATTTATTTGACCAAACATTAGATCGCCTGTCACTACGACAAAGTCGGGATTTTTAAGGTTTACTTCTTTAATTGCTTTTTGCAGATATAGCCATCGTTTATCTTCATCGGGATTCCACAAACCCGCTTCACGTAATCGATCAGAATTAATCGTAGAGGTGTCATCGGCATCACCAAGATTTCGGGGAGACCCAATATGTGTATCTGTTAAGTGTAAAAATGTGAAATCTTTTTTGTATTCATCAACCACTTTTACGGCATGGGGTTGTTGATCCGTGATTCGTTGTCCGTTTGCCGTGTATGACACTTCTAAATCATATAGTTTTTCAGGAGTTTCTGTTGGAATTGTAACGGTCACGTTGGAAATGGAAGAGCTTTCTTTCCAATAAGACTGTCCATTGCTTACTGCTTGAACAGGCAATTCATAGTCACTTGTAAGAGACGAATGTTCAGTCTGTTTTAATTTGACATGCCACAAACCCGCATCTTTCCCCATCGTATCAATCTGTAGAGTAAGTGATTCTCCTTTTTGTTTGATTGCTGGAGTCGCAAATAATGGATAAAGAATATGAGTGACCTTTGCATCAACTGAAATAGATGGAACAGCATCTAAATAATGCGTACTATTGCCAATCCCTCCATCTCTAACTCCTGATGCACTTTTAGATAAATCAAGTGCCTGAGCAGTAATTGGAATAAGCGTCAAAATTAATAGAAGTACCATTCCTTTTTTAAACCAATCTGTCATTATTATTCCCTCCATTTCTATCGTAAGCGTAACAGGAGATTGTTAAGCAATTGTTGATGTTTTCTTAAGATTTTCTTTTGCCAATCTTAAAATATGAATGAAAACGTGAATTACATTTCATAAAAAAGAAGCGTGAATGAAAAATTATTTTTACAAAAAAGGCTCATTTATACGTAACGGTTGGTCAACCGCTAAATAGCTATACGTGCAAAGTATGATGCTAGAGTATCCACTGGCTCATGACTGTTTTGACTTCAGCGATTGCTCGGCGTAGTAAGTTGTAAAAGAGGTAATTAAAACTTACGTAGACAATCAAATGGATGTTAAAATCTCACCTAAATAATTTGTAAATAGTGAATTTACAAATTATTTTCAATAAGTACATATGCAGAAATTGTCGAATCGTGTAACATGTTTTAATGTGTTCCACAAATATTTGTTAAAAAGGAGAAAAAGATGAAAACAACATTTAAGATTCTTGCTTCTGTTAGCTTAATATTTACAATTTTCACCTCAAACGCGTCACCTGCATCAAATGTGCAAGCTGCAACAAATGGGGAAGTTGTCATTAGTGAAATCGCGTGGATGGGTACCACTGTCGATTATAATGATGAGTGGATTGAACTTTACAACAATAGCGAGAACTCGATGTCATTAGCAGGGTGGACGTTAAAATCGACGGATGGAACGCCTTCAATAACCTTAACTGGCAGTATTCCGGCATATGGGTATTTTTTACTCGAACGTACAGATGATTCAACGGTGTCAGCCGTTACTGCAAACCAAATATATAGTGGAGCACTAGGTAATACAGGAGAAAATCTAGAATTAAGAGATGCAAGTGGTGTCTTAATTGATCAAGCAAATGCTTGGCATGCTGGAGACAATAGCACTAAAGCGACCATGGAACGAACAGATACATATGCCCCTGGAACGGATGCTTCGAGTTGGGTAACTTCAACAAGTACATATCTCGAAGGAATCGGAACACCAGGAGAAAGCAATTCAACAGTTCCGAAAAATGGAGCTTGTACCGATACGACAGAACATTTAAATCAAGTTTCCGATGCACCAGATGCAATCAATGTTTATTTTAATAAATGTGCATTAGATCAATATGCATCGATTAATAATAAAGCGAATTACAACATCAACCTTGAAAATCGATTGTTACATCGAATCAATAATGCACAAACAAGTATTGATTTTGCAACTTACGAAATTAACCTTCCTAAAATTGTAGATGCATTAATTGCTAAAGCATCACAAGGAATAGATGTTCGTGTAATTGCTGACTCAAAAGATGCGACAGACCCATCTTATATTGCACGATTTGAATTAATGAGACTTTATATTGAAGAAATGGTCCGTGGTGCAGATATGATGATCGGAACAGCGGATGACATTACCGTTTTATCTGAATCACCAATGCTTGCGGTTGAAGACGCGACGAAACGGGCAAGTCACGGGTTGCCTACGTCGCCAAGTGATTTTCCTCAAAAAACAATTATGGTTGGAAATACACAAATGACTGGTTATTTATTTGTGGATGCTGAACAGAAGACTGATGGCAATTACTATTCCCCATCGACTCAAATGCATAATAAGTTCGCAATTGTAGATAACAAATGGGTATTTACTGGAAGTTGGAATTTCACGATTACAGGTTTATACGGTTCTGAAGAAAATATGGCAGCGGGGATTCTGGATGGGAACCAACAACATGTGGTAGAAGTGAATTCAACAGAGTTAGCTTCCATATATCAAACAGAGTTCAATGAAATGTGGGGCTCAAATACACAAACACCAAACCTTCAAGTATCAAACTTTAGCTCACGTAAAATAGATAATACGGTACACCAAGTAACGATTGGTGGGAGAAACATTGAAGTGTACTTTTCACCTGGAGACCATGCTGTCGCAAGAATGGTGGACTTAATCAAAACTGAAGCTGATTTCAAAACCTACTTCACCATTTTTGCATGGAGTGATCAGGCGCTAGTTGATGAGTTGAAGAACAAGTGGGAAGGATCTTATACAGATATGCAAGGAACCTTAACTGGGTTTGATGTGAAAGGCGTATTTGACAGTAGCTTTTGGAATCAATATTGGTCAGCAAGTATTGAAATGACGAGTCGGACGGTTACTGGTAGCACCAATAACCCAAACACGCGTTGGGCGAATGCGGCTCCAGTATATAAAGATGCAGAATCTAGAAAGCTGCATAGTAAAACAATGATCGTGGATGCGGATACAAATAGTGATCCAACTGTAATCGTAGGTTCTACGAATTGGAGTACGAATGGAGAAGACATCAATGATGAGAATTTATTGATTATTCATGACCAAGCAATCACCAATCAATTCTTACAAGAATTTAACGCGCGTTACACAGCTGCTGGTGGAACAGTTTCAGCACCTTAATAGAAAGTTAGAAAAGAACTTGTTGAAAAGCAAGTTCTTTTTTTTTGCCTAAAAATCCAAATCAATGCATGATGGATATAGAGAAATATTTCTTCAACATAGTTAATAAAAAGGATGATATAAATGAACGTAATGCAGATTGAACGCTATGGAAAAGATGTACCATTAAAACTAGCGGATATGCCTATTCCCGCCACTGGTGAAAGTGACATTTTAGTAGAAATTTATGCAGCAAGTGTGAACCCAATCGACTTTAAAATCAGAGATGGAAAAGTGAAGATGCTTTTATCTTATGAAATGCCTTTGGTGTTAGGAAATGACTTTTCGGGAAAAGTTATTCAAACAGGTTCGAAAGTCAAAAAATTCAAGGTTGGTGATGAAGTTTATGGAAGGCCGCGTAAGAATCGCATTGGGACTTTTGCAGAATACCTTGCTGTTCATGAAGATGACGTGTCACTTAAGCCAAAGAACGTAAATTTTGAAGAAGCGGCTTCATTACCCCTGGTCGGGTTGACTACTTGGCAGGCTTTTCATGAGGTACTAGAGTTAAAACAAGGACAAAAGATTTTAATCCATGCTGGAGCGGGCGGAGTGGGCACGTTTGCGATTCAACTTGCGAAAGAGAGGGGTGCCATTGTAGCGACTACGGCAAGTGAAGAAGGCTATGAACTAGTGAGGTCGCTAGGTGCTGATAAAGTAATTAATTATAAACAAGAAAACTTCGAAGAAATTTTGAGCAATTACGATGCAGTTTTTGATACGTTAGGTGGCGAAGCTTTAGAAAAATCATTTCGTATTGTAAAGCCTCACGGAAAGATTGTTTCAGTATCAAGCTTGCCTAATCGAAAATTTGCGATTGAAAACAAGTTAGGTCTTCTTAAAACTACTCTATTGTCAGTTGTCACTAGGAAACTAACTGCACTGGAGAAAAAACATGAGGTTGAATACAACTTTTTATTTATGAAACCAAGTGGAGAACAACTGTCGCAAATCAAAACATTGGTCGAAGAAGGCAAAATACGGCCTGTCATCGATCGAGTCTTTCGCTTTGAAGATGCTCAAAAAGCCATTGAATATGTGGAGACGGGACGAGCAAAAGGAAAAGTGATTGTGAGAATAAAGGAGAGTTAAGATGACTTCAATGCAAATGCCACAAATCGGTATAAAGGAAAATCGACTACAATTTCTATTGCTTGTTTTCACAAACTTATTTGTGGGATCTATGGTAGGGATTGAACGTACAGTTTTGCCTCTATTAGGTGAGGAACAGTTCGGACTGGTTTCCACTAGCGCGGCTCTTTCCTTTATTATTAGTTTTGGATTTTCTAAAGCGATTGTTAATTATTTTGCAGGTCAAATTTCTGATAAGTATGGTCGTAAAAAAGTGCTTATCGTCGGCTGGATGATTGGTTTATTTGTGCCGATTCTGATTATATTTGCACATGCCTGGTGGGTCATTATCGTCGCAAATATGTTATTAGGTATCAACCAAGGATTGACATGGTCAATGACAGTTAACATGAAAATAGATATTTCTAAAGCAAACCAACGTGGAACAGCTGTTGGGCTAAATGAGTTTGCAGGATATTCTGGTGTCGCAATTATGGCTGCAGTGTCAGGTTATATAGCATCTTCTTACTCATTAAGGCCGGAACCCTTTTATATTGGTATTGGAATTGTCGTGATCGGACTATTACTATCACTTGTAGTGAAAGACACAGAGCAGCACTTAGCAGTCCAAATACAAAAATCGTCTAAGGACATCAATCAATCGAATGAAGTATCTGCAAAAGAAATCTTTCATTTAACCACGTGGAAAGATAAAAATTTATCGAGCATTAGTTTTTCAGGATTATCTACCAATTTAAAGGATGGGATGGCATGGGGCCTCTTCCCTTTATACTTCACTACGGTTGGATTAAGTGTTCGAGAAATAGGTGTTATCGTTGCCGTGTACCCAGCGGCGTGGGGCTTTTTTCAATTATTTACGGGAATTTTAAGTGACAAAATCGGTCGAAAAAAATTAATCACGTATGGGATGTGGACACAAGCGGCAGCCCTTTGGTTTATTTTACTCGTTAACAGTTTTTCTATGTGGATTGTAGGAGCGACTCTCTTAGGTCTTGGTACGGCAATGGTGTACCCAACGTTACAAGCAGCAATTAGTGATGTGGCAGCACCCAATTGGCGAGCTTCTTCCATGGGCGTCTATCGATTTTGGCGGGACAGTGGCTATGCGTTTGGAGCTATATTTGCAGGCATCATCGCAGACGCTTTAGGCGTTTCATGGGCAATCGGACTGGTTGCATTATTGCCATTGCTTGCTGGAGTAAATGCCAGTATACGTATGAAAGAAACATTAAAAATGGACTAGGAAATGCAAAAATCCTTTCATGCATTCACGAAGTTTATGTAAAGCATGAAAGGATTTTTTAGTTCACTGTAGAATGAGTATTCCCTTTTTTACGAATGGGTAACGTGTAAAGAGGTTTTCGAGAAAGTTCTTCTGTCGTGTTATATGAACAACAAGTTGCTAATCTTTGTAATATGATGTCCTCTGTTTTAGATAGAATAATAGGTGAGTACATCATTTCATAGGTTTAAACTCAACTATTCAAACGAAATAAACAAAAAGGATTATATGGTGCTTAGTTTTTACGTAGTACCTTTGTTGTTGATAGGCTACGCCAAATGATAAGTGAGCAATTAAGTTTTTTACGTATAAGACCCTTATGTGATGATATTTCATGTAGAATAGGAGGATAGATTAAAAGGGTTTTTGCAAACCTAGATTTATGCATATAGTACTAAAGTATTATGGAAATCTATTCCTTTTGCTGAATAGATTAGTTTAATAATCTTTGAGATAATGATTTCAAACAAATCCGTCGCGGTTTGTCCCAGCATCAGTTAGTGTTTGTCATTGGACTGGTCTGGGTTATTTTATATCATTAATCTCAACCTCATTTTTGTGAACATCGACCTACGTGTAGATATATGCGGAAAGTATTTAAAATTAATTTACAGAAAATTTTGATTTCAAGTATTTTACAGAGAGAGGTCAAACTTATGAAAATTAAGGCCAATTTACATAGAACCGAAAATCTAGCACGTTACGCAATTTTGTTCATTTCTATATTAGGTGGCTTTGTTTTCTTTAGATTTGGCTTAATGGAGTTAAAGGAACTCCAAGATCCTCTTATTTTTGGGTTTTTAGTGCTATTCCTCTTTATTGTCGAACTATATCCAATGCCTGTTTGGCGTGGCTTTACCACAATAAGCTTTCCGCTTGTCTTCACAATCTACTATTTGCAAGGCCTTGGTTATAGTGTTGTGGCTTATGCACTCATTGTCGTAATTGTAAATCTGATTAAACGGCGCCCTTTAAGAATTGTTTTCTTTAATCCGGCTCAACTTATTATTAGTTTCGTTAGCGCAAATTTATTTGCTAATACTTTACTTTCGATATTACCAATCAGTGATTTCTCCTCGATTATTCAAGGCATTATTCACTTTACTCTGATTATCATTCCATTTTACGTAATCAATAACTTAATAGTTGATTTGATTTTAATGTTAAGACCTCAACCTTATACGTTCGAAATTTGGAAAAATAAGTCTTTGCAAGAAATGAACAGCTTTCTTATTTCTTCTATATACCTTGTTTTGTTTTATATTTTAGGTAGTCAAAACAGAGGAGATATAGATGTGATTTCTTATTTCTTCTTTTATTCACCGCTAGTCGCATTAGCATTGCTTAGCTCGATCATTGTTCGCTTGAAAAAAGAAAAGGCAAGACTAAAAGGGTTATTTAACATATCAACAGAGCTGAATAAAAAAATCCCAACAGAAGAGTGGCTCGATTTTCTAGAAAGCCACTTGCAAGAGTTTATTGATGTTGACGCTTGTACTTTATGGATTAAAGAAAATGATTCTTGGCAATTGAAGTTTGCCTCAGGACTTTCGGAAACCTATAAACAAAAAATTGAGGATACTAAACGTAATCTCAATACCATTAAGCAATTAACAATTTTTCATAATGCTAAGAAAGATGGTGGGCCTGCATCGGGAATATTCGATGCAGAATTCCTCACTTTTTTATATGCACCGTTAATGCTAGATGATGAAGTAGTTGGGCTATTTATCTTTGGGCGAAGTCGAACGAATAGTTTTAATGAAGAGGATGTTCAGCCAGCAGTCACAATTGCCAACCAACTTGCTGTTTTAATTAAAACGAAAATGCTCATTGCGGAACAAGAAAAAACGATTATCTTAGAAGAACGCAATCGCATTGCTCGAGAAATTCATGATGGTGTCGCACAGTCACTCGCTGGAGCGGTCATGAAGTTAGAAACAGCCGAGCGAAAATTCAATAAAATGCCTGAAGATTCACTTCGCCTAATTCAAGAGAGCAAAGAAAAACTTCGACAAAGTTTAAAAGAAGTGCGGGAATCCATTTATGCACTACGTCCTTATCCAACTGAAAGAGTAGGGTTGCTGGCGGCAATTTCTGCCCGGATTAAGGCCATTCAACTAGAGCACTCAATCGAAATTTCACTGGAAGCACGCGGCCAAGAATTTCCGCTAAGTTCGATGGCGGAGAAAGTGATCTTCGATATCTTTCAAGAAAGTGTTCAAAATGCAATTAAACATTCACAAGCAAACAAAATCGAAGTGCTACTAAGCTATCAAAAAGAGCATGCTCTTTTAAAAGTTAAAGACACCGGGGTAGGGTTTTCACTCTTTCAAGCCATGCTCAAAGCGCGTCAACATCCACATTTCGGAATTCTGCATATGAATGAAGCAGCTGAGAAGATTCATGCATCACTTCAAGTTGATAGTAAGGAAGGTGCCGGAACAGAAATTGCTCTGACCGTTCCAAAGATGGGAATAGAAGGAGGAAACCTAGATGATTAAACTGATGTTAGTCGATGATCATGCCATTTTGCGTGATGGACTAAAAAACTTATTAGAAATGGAAGAAGATATCGAAGTGGTAGGTGAAGCCGTTTCGGGTAATGATGCGCTAAAAAAAGTAGAAATTCTTTTACCAGATGTCATTTTAATGGACATCAATATCCCAGATAAAAATGGGATTGAAGTTACGGGCATCATTAAAAAATCTCATCCTAATATTAAAATTTTGGTTTTAACGATGTATGACCATGATGAATATTTCATGTCTGCTATCCGAGAAGGAGCAGATGGGTACTTATTAAAAGATACACCTTCACAGCATGTCATTGATGCCATACGTTCAGTCTCAAAGGGGCAGTCGGTCATTCACTCATCAATGACGAAGAAGTTTCTAAGTTTTAATCAACCTGAAGCGGAACCCGTAAAAGATAAAAATTCATTAACGGATCGAGAGAAAGAAGTGCTCATTTGTTTGGTTCAAGGAATGAACAATAAAGAGATTGGCAAAGCCCTTTTTATTAGTGATAAGACTGTCAAAATACACGTCAGCAAAATTTTTAAGAAATTAGATGTGAAAAGCAGATCACAAGTCGTCATTTATGCCGTCCAACATCAACTTGTCCCGCTCCCTTAATACTTAAGTAGTAGGCTAGTTAGTGCCTTTGTTTTGATAAGATACACCCCCTGTAGAATAGGCTCACCGCCCATAAGATGAGATAATGACAACTAAGATTGAATATTCAGGAAACGGGGCGGTTACATGAAATGGTTGTCTGCAATATTAACCATGTTATTAGTTTTAGGATCGATTTTACTAACACCGTTAAATTCAGTAAAAGCGATTACTTCAACTCAAGCGGTAGTAGATTCTACCTTAACAAAGTTGTTTAGTAATAAAACAACTGCACAAGAAGTGATTGTTACTTTTAAGAAAGATAGTCAAACACAAGCTGGAATCTTAAATGTATTAAAAGACGCTGGAGTTACTTCGGGTACGGTAATGAAAACATTACCGATTGCTGGCGTATTAGCAACACAAGTACAAGTTGAAAAACTGGCTGCAAATGAACATGTTTTCTCAATTTACGCAAATAAGAAATTACAATATGAAAACAAAGAATCAACTGAGTTAACTGGCGTGGATCGCGCGCGCACGGAAAACCAATTCCGTACAGCTAATGGTGGTTTACCGGTTTCAGGTAAAGGTGTTGGAGTCGTAATCAATGATAGTGGAATTGATGCCACTCATAAAGATCTTGAATTTGGAAAACACGTAGTTCAAAACGTCTTTGGTGCGACAAACCTAAACGCTCAAAGCGCTTTGCTACCAATCACGTATGTTGAAGATGTACTTAATACGGATACAAGTTCAGGTCATGGAACACATGTTGCAGGGATTGTTGGTGCAACAGGCGCTATGTCTAGTGGACTACATGAAGGGGTTGCTCCTGGAGCAGACTTAATTGGGTACGGCTCAGGTGCAGCAGTAGCATTATTAGATACAATCGGTGGTTTCGATTATGCATTGACTCACCAAGCACAGTACAACATTCGTGTAATTACAAATTCTTGGGGGGACCCAAGTGATTCAGGTTCTGCATTTGATCCATTTAATCCGATAAACGTAGCAACAAAAGCACTTTACGATCGTGGCATTGTCACAGTTTTCTCAGCAGGAAACTCAGGTCCTTCAGACTCTACAATTTCTGGAAACTATAAGAAAGCACCTTGGGTAATTACTGTAGCTGCCGGAACAAAACAAGGTCAACTTGCAGATTTCTCTTCACGTGGTGTCAGAGGGAAAGGTGGAACTGTAGAAGTTGATGGAGAAATGTGGAGTTGGGTAGATCGTCCGACCGTCACTTCTCCAGGGAAAGATATTATTTCAACACGAGTGATTTCGCCTGTTGCATCACTAGGAGCAGCAGCTGATGCAGAAACAATCTCACCAGCACATATTCCTTTCTATACAACTATGAGCGGGACTTCAATGGCGGCGCCTCATGTAGCAGGGGTTGTAGCCCTTATTTTAGATGCGAACCCTACGCTTTCACCACTTGAAGTGAAGAACATTATTGAACAAACAGCGACAAATATGCCAGGTTATGAGTTATGGGAAACTGGTTCTGGATATGTGAATGCTTATGCAGCAGTTGATGCAGCGTTCACAAATCGTAACTATGGAACTACATTAAATATGAATCGTTCATTTAATGCTGAGGCCCAAATGACATCAACGAACCAACCATTTACAATTAATTACGATCCAAGTTCTCTTGATTCGAATCAAACAACATTTGATATAACTACTGGTCAAACTGAATTAACAGCTCGTTTTAATGCAAAAGGATTACTTGATCAAACGGGAAATCCAGTAAACTTAGTTTTAATTTCTCCAGATGGCACTAAATATAGTTCAGGAGTTTCGGTTTTATTTTCACTCTATCCTGGACGCACTGTTCAGGTTGTAAATCCATTAGCAGGAAAATGGACACTTAAGATTGAAGGTCTTCGAGGAAGCGTTTCTGCACCAGAAACAATCAAAGGTGAAATCATTTTAAAACAATCGAGTGGTTTCTCTGGGATAGATGACATTACTGGTCACGCAGCTGAGTCAGCGATTAAACTGGCAGTTAGCGAAAGATTAGTAGATGGAAATAAGACACGCAAATTCTTACCTAATCAATATATTAAACGTAATGAATTGGCCGATTTCTTAGTCATGGGAGCGGGCGTACGACAATTCCTTCCTGTAACTGGCATTAATTCAGTAAGTGACGTAAAATCTGAAGACTTGGCATTTATTGAAGCCGTTCTGTCAAAAGGTGCTGCATTAAAAGATTCAGCACAATCCGCAAAAGGTGTGATGCTGCCAACTGCCGATGGTAAATTCTCACCGGATGATAAAGTAACACGTGCTAGCTTAGCATACTCTCTAGTTCAAGCATTAGGCTTAGAGAAAGAAGCTAAAAATAGTACGAATCCTTTAACGGTTCAATATGGTTCTAGCCGTATTGCCATTGCAGATGCAGCCTCTGTTCCTGCAGAATTAAAGGGATACGTCCAATTGGCACTGGATTTAAACATCTTAAATGCTTACTTCACAGTGGTTCAAGGACCGTATGATGTTGAACCAACACTGGTTGCTCACTTTGAACCAAACAAAGGTGTTACACGTGGAGATTACGCAGTTACCATTACTCGTTACTTTGCTAATTATCACGCACAATAAATAGGAAGACAGCCCCCCGCAGAAATGTGCAGGGGGTTTGTTTATGGGGCATGCATAATTTAAGTGTCGATTTTTAGAGCTAGACGTATCCAGTTGTTATCGGGATGAAGTTGAGAGGATCATGTCTATATCTTTTGTATGATATGAAGATAGTACTTTTAACAAACTCATTTACGTCCTTTGCTGAATAGAATTGTTGCTTTAATTTTCAGATAATAAAAATAGGAAAATAAAATTGGCGAGAGGAGTTTTGATAGATGAAAAAATGGTTATCGGGTTTTATTACCGTGTTAATGATTACGGCTATCCTATTTAGTGGTGTTCAAGTAGGGGAGGTAAAAGCTTCGCCTTCGGTGACGATGGACAAAAACCTTACAAAAGCGTTGGAAACAGCTACTGGCCCTTTACAAGTAATTGTCACGTTTAAAGGAAAAAGTGCACCTACAAGCGAACAACTAAACGTATTGAAAGATTTAGGAGTTTCTACAGGTGTTACAATGAAAGCTTTACCAATCGCAGGTGTACTTGCAACGAAAGAACAAGTGAACCAATTGGCGCAAGTAGAAAGTGTAAAATCACTTTACTTAAACAGCCAATTAACTTACTCGAATTTCGATGCAACTCAATTAACTGGTGTTGACAAAGCACGCACGGATAGCGCTATGCAAAAAGCTAATGGTGGATTCCCATTAACAGGTAAAGGAATCGGTGTTGTGGTTAATGACAGTGGAGTGGATGGAACTCATAAAGATCATCAATTTGGTAAGAACCTTGTCCAAAACGTCATGGGAAGCACAAACTTAAATAGTTTGAGCCGACAATTATTACCAGTTACTTATACTGAAGATGTTCTAAACACAGATACGAATTCTGGTCATGGTACACATGTAGCAGGAACTGTTGGTGGTACGGGAGCAAGTTCAGGTGGGAAATATGAAGGTGCAGCTCCAGGAGCTAACTTAGTTGGTTATGGATCGGGTGCAGCATTATTTGTTTTAGATGGAATCGGTGGCTTTGATTATGCAATCACGAATCAAACACAATATAACATCCGTGTTATTACGAACTCTTGGGGTTCATCAGGTGATTTCAATCCAAATCATCCAATCAACGTAGCAAGTAAAGCAGCTTACGATCGTGGAATTACGGTATTATTTGCTGCTGGAAATGAAGGTCCAGGCGAAAATACACATAATCCTTATGCGAAAGCTCCTTGGGTCATCTCAATTGGCGCTGGAGAAAAAGATGGCAAACTAGCTGGTTTCTCTTCTAGAGGAACAAAAGGTGTAGGTGGTACATTTGAAGTGGACGGAGAGACTTGGACTTGGCAAGATCGTCCAACCGTTACAGCACCAGGTGTGGATATTGTCTCAACTCGTGTCCTTGCACCTGTTTCTTCTCTAGGCGCAGCTGAAGATGCTGAAACAATTTCACCAGCACATATTCCTTTCTATACAACAATGAGTGGAACTTCAATGGCGACACCACATGCTGCAGGAGTTGTAGCATTGTTACTTGAAGCAAATCCATTATTGTCACCAGATGATATTAAAGAAGTTTTACAAGAAACTGCAACAAATATGCCAGGTTATGAAACATGGGAAGTTGGAACTGGTTATTTAAATGCATATGCAGCAATTGATAGCGTAATGTTTGATAAGGCATACGGCAGTACGGTTAATGCAAATCAAACATTCAACAGCAATGTCGATGCAGAAACGGTTAGGTCACCTTTCCAAATCGCTTTCAATCCAGCGGTTGCATCTTCGAATCGCTATACATTTAACGTAGAAGCGGGGATTTCTCAATTAACGGCTAAAGTAAATGCAAAAGGGTTGTTAGGAGAAACAGGAAATCCGATTAACTTAATCTTAATCGCTCCAGATGGTACTGAATATAGCTCTGGCATTAGCTTATTATTTACACTTTCAACAGATCGTACAGTCGCTGTAAATTCACCACAAGCAGGCCAATGGAAAGCGGAAATTCGTGGCTTAAGAGGCACAACGGATAATCCAGTTGGCGTTGCGTTCCCGGAAACGGTTAAAGGCTCACTTGCATTTTCTAAAGTAAGCGGCTTTACTGGATTATCGGATATTGAAGGTCATGCAGCTGCTTCAGCAATCAAAATGGCCGTGAACGAAAGATTAATTGATGGCTTTGTTGATGGTACGTTCAAGCCAAGTCAAAACTTACTTCGTAAAGATTTTGCCCGTTCACTTGTCATGGGAGCTGGCGTTCGTCAAAGCCAATCAGTTTCTTTAACTGACGTTACTGGTTCTGATGTAGCATTTGCTCAAGCAGTTGTAGCTAAAGGGGCAGCAATCCGTGATGCAAGCATTACAAAAAATGGAGTCATGCAACTTAACGCATCAGGAAAATTCAATCCTAACGGAGAAGTGAACAAAACAGACGTAGCCTACTCATTAGTTCAAGCTCTAGGATTGGAACAACAAGCGAAAGCACATACAGGTGAAGTAACCGTTCTTTACAAAGGATCAAGAATTGCTATTAAAGATAGCAACTTAATTCCAGCTGCTATGAAAGGGTATGTTCAATACGCTTTAGACTTAAATATCTTAAATGCTAAATTCAATGTCGTTCAAGGTCCTTACGACTTAGAACCTAAAATTGAAGCAGTATTTTTACCAGAACAAAAGGTAACAAGAGGAGATTATGCGGTAGCAATTAGCCGTTATTACTCAGCTTGGTTTGCACAATAAACAAATATTAACTATTAGAGAGACAGCCAATTAGTACGCTAATTGGCTGTCTTTTTTGTGGCGAGAATTGCGATGGATCAAGCGGATTGTCTCATTAAGTTTAGTTTGGTTATGAGACGAGTTTGATCGATAAATCGTGTAGAATGATCGATAAATGCTCAGTTTGATTGATAAATCTCTAGAATGAACGATAAATGCTCAGATTGATCGATAAATGTTCTAGAATGATTGATAAATCTCCAGAATGATCGCTAAATCTCCAGAATGATCGCTAAATCTCCAGAATGATCGATAAATGCTCAGATTGATCGATAAATCTCCAGAATGATTGATAAATGCTCAGTTTATCGATAAATCTTCAGAATGAACGATAAATGCTCAGTTTGATCGATAAATGCTCTAGAATGATTGATAAATCTCCAGATTGATCGATAAATGCCCAGTTTGACCGATAAACACCTCAAAGGACCTTAAAAGCGCAGTCATAACAAAATAGAGCATCGCTTAATGCGATGCTCTGTCGTCTCTCCCTATTAAAACAAAA
>JBFGKX010000016.1:0-26427 GCA_041576455.1 Paenisporosarcina sp.
AGCTCATGAAGAATATCTAATACTCGATGCAAGTTGTCATCTGTTTCAAACAATTTGTGTTCTGCCTTTTTTTTACGTAATTTGTATTTAAGTACACCCGCAGCCTCTTCAAAAATTGAACGACGGTCTTCGGGACGACTGTTTAAAATTTCATCTACGCGCCCTTGTGAGATAATTGAAAAAGCCTCTTTGCCTAGACCAGAATCCATAAATAAATCGGTAATGTCTTTTAATCTACATGACTGCTTATTTAATAAATATTCACTATCTCCAGATCGGAACACGCGTCTCGTTACACTAATTTCATTGTAATCTAACGGCAACCGCTCGTCTGCGTTATCGAGAATGAGCGTGACTTCTGCAAAGTTAAGTGGCTTTCTTGATTCACTTCCAGCAAAAATCACATCTTCCATTTTAGCTCCACGAAGTGACTTAGCTGATTGTTCTCCTAATACCCAACGAATCGCATCGGTAACATTGCTTTTTCCGCTTCCGTTAGGACCAACTACAGCAGTCACTCCAGGCACAAAATCGATGCCAATTCGATCCGCAAACGATTTAAATCCAATTACTTCAAGTCGTTTTAGGAACAAAATCAGCCCTCCTGTCTGCTTAAATCTTGGCCGTGTAAACGATTAATCGCAACTTGTGCCGCTTTTTGTTCAGATTCTTTTTTAGATTTCCCATTACCTTCACCGAGTTCGTTATTCCCAAGTCGAACACAGGTTACAAATGTCCGGTTATGAGCTGGCCCTTTTTCTTCCACAATTTCGTACGTTAAAGGGCCATTATTCATTTGTTGAACCATCTCTTGCAGTTGACTCTTATAATCCATCACATGCGAAAAAGCACCGATTTCTACTTTCGGAAACACCACTTGTTCTAAAAATGTTACAACAGGTGTTAAGCCTTGATCTAAATAAAGTGCGCCTACAAAAGACTCAAAGACATCTGCAAGAAGTGCAGGTCGTTCTCGTCCTCCTGTATTTTCTTCTCCCTTACCTAACAAAACATATTTCCCAAAGTTCAATTCATTTGCAAACAAAACGAGTGACGGTTCACATACGATCGCCGCACGTAATTTTGTCAATTCACCTTCGCTCATAGAAGTAAACTTTTGAAATAAATATTGGGAGACAGATAGTTCAAGAACAGCGTCACCTAAAAATTCAAGTCGCTCATTATCCGTATAAAATTTCCGTCGATGCTCATTCACATAAGATGAATGGGTAAATGCTTGGTAAAGAAGTTCAGGGTTATTAAATTGAACTCCTAATTGTTGTTGTAAGGTCGTAAATGATTGTTTAATTGTTTCGGAAAATGTTCCGTTTTTTTGAGGATTCCCTCTACGTTTACCCGTCATTTATATAATCTGCCTTCCTTTAGCTTCTACGATTTAGTTTACCCGTTTGTTACCTATAGTGCAAAAAGAAATAGAGACGCGAAAAACCATTCTAACTGAATGTTTTCGCGTCTCGCAATGGAATAATTGCTTATCCTTGTTTGCTTTCAATATAAGTAACTGCATTTCCTACTGTGCTAATTTGTTCAGCATCTTCATCTGAAATCTCCATGTCAAACTCATCTTCTAATTCCATCACAAGTTCAACTACATCTAGAGAGTCAGCACCTAAATCATCACGGAAAGAAGCTTCCAATTTCACTTCGCTCTCGTCTACACCTAAACGATCTACGATTACTTTTGTTACGCGCTCTACTACTGTTGCCACTAAAGTCACCTCCCCTCAATGATTATACAAAAAACGACGCCTACTTCATAGGGAATAATTACATTACCATGCCACCATCAACGTGAAGTGTTTGACCGGTGATATAGTTCGAATCCTCTGATGCTAAAAATACTACGGCTTTAGCTACGTCTTGGGGATTCCCAAGCTTCGCTAAAGGGATTTGAGTTAACATTTGCGTTTTCACTTCTTCTGGCAATTCATCTGTCATCTCTGTAGTAATAAATCCTGGGGCAATCGCATTCACATTAATGTTACGGCTAGCTAATTCTTTCGCTGTTGTCTTGGTTAATCCAATAACACCTGCTTTTGCAGCTACATAATTGGCTTGTCCAGCATTACCAGATACCCCCACAATAGAAGAGATGTTGATAATGCGTCCAGCACGCTGTTTCATCATTTGGCGAGTCACCGCTTTCGTGCAGATAAATACACCCTTTAAATTAGTATCGATGACATCGTCCCACTCATTTTCTTTCATCCGCATTAACAGATTATCTCGTGTTATGCCTGCATTATTGACTAAGATATCGACGCTTCCAAAACGGCTCATTGTTTCCGATACCATTGTCGAAACGCTTTCTGTATCACTTACGCTAGCTTGAATTGAAAAAGCGTCTCCACCGCTTTCAATGATCTCGGTCACAACTTCTTCTGCTTTTGCTTGACTCCCACTATAGTTGACCACAACGCGCGCGCCTTCTTTAGCTAAGTGTTTTGCAATTTCAGCTCCAATCCCTCGCGATGCTCCTGTGACAATCGCTGTTTTCCCAATCAATTTCCCCATTACGTCCACCCCTTAGATGCTTCTACTACCTGTTCAATTGATTCTAAATCATATGCTGAATAAACCGTTGCAGAACGATCAATTTTTTTCACTAATCCACTTAATACTTTTCCGGGTCCACATTCAATGAATGTATCAACCCCTAAATCTATTAATGTTTGAATAGACTCTTCAAAACGAACTGGTGAATACAATTGTTGAACGAGTAAATCTTTCATTTCTTCAGCAGATGTTTCTGGAATTGCTGTAACATTTGAAATGACTGGAACATCTGTATCATGCAAGTTCAATTCACTCAAGGCTTGGTGTAATTTTGATGCTGCTGGTCGCATTAACTCTGAATGAAAAGGACCACTCACTACTAATGGAATCGCACGTTTAGCACCTGCATCTTTCGCTTTCAAACATACTTTTTCAACACCTTGCTTCGTTCCAGAGATGACGATTTGACCAGGACAATTTAAGTTTGCGATTTGAACCACATCCCCATCAGCAGTTACTTGATCCGTTACGGATTGTAAAACCGCTGCATCCATTCCAAGTATTGCCGCCATCGCACCTTTCCCTGCAGGTACAGCTTCATTCATAAACAATCCACGCTCATGGACAATTCTCACCCCATCTTCAAAGGACAACACCCCTGAAGCGACAAGAGCAGAGTATTCTCCTAAACTATGTCCAATTGTATAATCTGGGTGCACACCAGCTGCTTGAAGAATTTCAGACACCATGGTACTCGTTGTCAATAATGCGGGTTGAGCGTTATATGTAATGGTTAACTCATCTGCGGGTCCATCTAACATGAGTTTAGAAAGAGAGTACCCCAATTGGTCATCAGCCTTATCATAAAATGCTTTATTTCCTGCACTCGATTGTACTAATTCACTTCCCATTCCAACAGATTGAGAGCCTTGACCTGGAAAAATGAATGCAACCTTTTTCATTGAGTTTTCCCCCCTGCAATTGTCGAATGGATCGTTCCACACACATCATATTCAACCATCGTGCGCGCTTGGCGAATTGCGTTCATTACAGCATTGGCATTGGAAGAGCCATGAGCTTTGATAACAGGTGCTTTTAATCCAAACAACGCAGCCCCCCCATACTCTGTATAGTCCATTTTGTTTTTCAACCCTCTTAAATCATCTTTCACAAGATAGGCCGAAATTTTAGACTTTGTAGAAGATGTATAAACTTCTTTTAACATGCTAAAGAAACTAGAAGCAGTTCCTTCAATTGTTTTTAAAACCATGTTTCCTGTAAATCCATCGGTGACAACAACATCAGCTACGCCTAAAAGTAGGTCACGTGATTCCACATTGCCAACAAAGTTGACTGGTGCTTGCTTTAACTGTGTAAACGTAGTTTTCGTCAATTCATTGCCTTTCGTTTCTTCTGTTCCAATATTAAGCAAGCCTACCCGTGGCGATTCAATCCCACGAACTTTTGAAGCATATATACTGCCCATTATCCCAAACTGAACTAAATGGTCAGGTTTAGCGTCGGAATTAGCACCTAAATCAAGCATTACAAAACCTTGCCCATCAACTGTTGGCAAAGTAGGCGCAAGCGCAGGTCGGTCAATCCCTTCAATTCGCCCAACAATGAATAAACCTGCCGCCATAAGGGCCCCCGTATTTCCTGCAGATACACATGCATCGGCTTCTCCATTTTTAACAGCTTCTGCCATTCGAACCATTGATGCATCTTTTTTACGCCGAATTGCTCGCACCGGTTCATCCGTAGATTCGATTTTTTCTGCCGCATGAATAACTGACAAACGAGCATGGTGTTTTAGAAAAGGTTTAATTCTTTCTTCATGACCAAATAAAAGAATATGAATATCTTCAAATTGTTCTAGTGCTTTAAACACACCTTCTATGATTTCTTTTGGGGCATGATCTCCACCCATTGCATCTACAGCAATTTTCATTTAGATTCACCTTTGCTTATCTCATTTGTTCGATACATTTCAAATTGACCTTCAAAAACAATTTCGTTTTCAACTGTTGAAACGACTTCCACAAATGTTCGATTTTTTTCTTGTTTTTTTCTTGTAACCATCGCTTTAGCTATGACACGATCTCCGAGTTTCACTGGTTTAATAAAAGATAAATTAGACTTTACCGTTAATGCCAATTCGTCATTAATGACTGCAACCGCTAATGAGTTTGCTTGCGCAAACAAATGATGACCTCGTGCAATTTGATTTCGAATAAAAATATGTTCTGATTTTACATCAAATATGGAAATTGCTCGTTCATCTAATTCAATATCAACCATTTCACCGATTACTTCATTTAACGGCAGAGAGCGAACCTCATCTTCAAATGATTTAGATGCCACGTGTTTAATTCGTTCTCTGAGCTCTGGTATGGCAAGCTCTAATCGATCTAAGCGAATTGTTTGGACACTGACTGAAAAGTGAGTAGCTAATTCCTCATCTGTAATAAAAGGATTATGTTTAATTGTGTTTAATAATAAATGTTGGCGTTCTTTTTTTGAGCGTTTCATGCATCCACCATCCGATACTAGCACTTGGTACTAACATCAGTATATAAATACAATAAAAAGAATGCAAGGATTGTCTTTAAACAATCCTTGCATTCTTTTTAATCTATTCGCTCGCCATCTAATGTTCCGGATAGTTCTAAATGAGTTCTTAAACATTTGGTCTCTTCACTAATCCAAAATTCATCCGATGCGATAAACTTTTCAGCATCTTGTCTTGCCGTTTCTAACGCTCGATAATCATGAACCAAATCGGCCATTTTAAATTCTGGCATTCCACTCTGCTTTCGGCCAAAAAAGTCACCAGGACCTCTTAATTCTAAATCTTTTTCAGCTAATTTAAACCCATCATTTGTTTCAGTCATCGATATCATCCGCTCTTTACCTTCTTCTGATTTTGGATCCGCAAGTAAAATACAATAGGATTGATCGGAACCACGACCTACTCGCCCACGAAGTTGATGAAGTTGAGCTAACCCAAAACGTTCAGCATCATAAATGACCATAAACGTCGCATTCGGTACATTCACACCCACTTCTACAACAGTTGTAGAAACCAAAACTTGTACGTGTCCTTCACTAAATGCCCGCATGACTTCATCTTTTTCAGTTGAATTCAATCGACCATGCATGAGGCCAACGGTGTATTTCTGATGAAAAATCGAGGATAATTGTTCAAACACTTCGACTGCATTTTGAACGTCAAGTTTTTCTGATTCTTCGATAAGTGGACAAATGACATATGCTTGCTTGCCTGATTGAAGTTCCATTGCCATGCGTTTAATGGTTTGGTCAAAAAGCTCTTTTTTGACCCAATGCGTTTCAATTTCTTTTCGGCCAGCAGGCATTTCATCAATAATTGACACGTCCATTTCACCAAAGGCCGTAATGGCTAGTGTACGTGGTATCGGGGTCGCCGTCATAAATAACACATCTGGACTCATGCCTTTATCTCGTAAAACACGTCGTTGATTGACCCCGAATCGATGTTGCTCATCGGTAATGACGAGTCCAAGTTGATGAAATTCGACATCCGGTTGGATTAACGCATGAGTCCCAATAAGTAAGTCAATTTCACCCAATTGTAGCTGCTCAAGCAGTTGCCTACGTGCTTTAGTTCGAGTAGAACCGGTTAACAACGCAATGCGAATACCGAGTGGTGATAACCATTCATGTAAAGATGCTGCATGTTGTTCCGCTAATATTTCAGTAGGGGCCATTAGAGCACCTTGAAAACCTGCAGTAATTACAGCATATAAAGAAATGGCGGCTACAACTGTTTTCCCCGATCCTACATCCCCTTGAAGCAATCGGTTCATCCGGAATGGTTCCTTTAAATCTTTACATATTTCATTTACTACACGCTTTTGAGCAGCGGTCAACTCATAAGGTAAGGTGGATATTAATTTTTTTAATCTTTGATTATCGTAAATTATTGATAGGCCGTGATTCTGCTCTTTACGTACTTTTTTTATCGCTTGCATTTTCAATTGAAATAATAATAACTCTTCATAAACAAAACGCCTTCTTGCTTGCTTTACTTGCTCTGCGTTTTTCGGGAAATGAACCCCTTCAAGTGCTTCTAACAAAGGTAATAGCTTGTAGGATTCCCTTAAACTTGCAGGAAGACATTCTTCTAAGTCTGGCTCTACTTTTTGAAGAGCTTGAAGCATAAATTTACGAAAGGTTTTTTGATGTAATGAGCCTTTCAAGCTATACATCGGCTCAAAATCCACTTGATCTGTTTTTGGGCCAGGTGAATAATGGGAACCGCTAATGACTTGTCTTCCGCGATCCCATTTACCCGTAACTACTATGGTTTGTCCAGTCATGATTTTATTCTTTAAATAGGTTTGATTAAAAAAAACAACTTTTACTAAATGTGGTCCAACTAAAAGTTGAAATTGTAACCGAGATTTATTTTTTCCTAAAAAAAGAACGGAAGGCTCACTTTCGACCCTTCCCTCCACTGTAATCCGTTCATTATGTGGTGTTTCTGCAATGTTTTTTAATCTAAAATCTTCATGTCGATACGGAAATGTCATCACTAAATCTTTTAAAGTCGTTATCCCCATTAATGAGAGCGTTTTTTGTGTTTCACTCCCAATTCCTTTTAAACTACTAACAGGCTGAAGCATTGGATTAGACACCTTTTACAAAGTCAGCACCAAAAATCCGTTCAGCGAGTGCTCTTCCTGTTGGAGTTGCCGCTAAACCACCCTGTGCTGTTTCTTTTAAAGCAGTTGGCATTGTTTGACCTATTTTAAACATTGCATCTATTACTTCATCGCATGGAATTCGACTTGTTACACCTGCTAATGCCATATCAGCTGCAACTAATGCATTGGCAGCACCCATAGCATTTCTTTTCACACATGGAACTTCTACTAATCCCGCAACAGGATCACAGACAAGTCCTAACATGTTTTTCATGGTAATGGCAAATGCTTCTGAACATTGTTGAGGTGATCCCCCCGACATTTCTACAATTGCAGCTGCAGCCATTGCTGCGGCTGAACCTACTTCAGCTTGACAACCTCCTGCCGCTCCTGAAATAGATGCATTGTTAGCCACAACAAACCCAAAGGCACCAGAAGTAAATAAATATCGAATCATTTCTTCTCGTGTTGGATTTAATTGATTTTGAACAGCAAACAAGGTACCTGGAACAACTCCAGCAGAGCCAGCAGTTGGGGTTGCACAAATTGTGCCCATCGCTGCATTCACTTCATTCGTTGCCACCGCTTTACTTACCGCATCGAGTAATAGCATGCCAGAAAGAGGAGTCCCTTTCTTCATATAGTTTTGAATGAGAACTGCATCTCCGCCTGTGAGCCCAGATGTTGATTGCACTCCTTTTAATCCCTTTTCTACTGCTTCTTCCATGACCGTTAAGTTTCTGTCCATTTGATTCATAATTTCTTCTCGGGTTCTTCTCGTCACTAAGATCTCTTGCTCAATCATCAATTCAGAAATTAATTTATTTTCACTTGTCGCTAATGCGACTAGTTCTTTAACATTTCGAAATAGTACATTCATAGAAAACGCTCCTCAATCTGAGATTTTGGTTACCTGAGTAATATGTGGTAAGAGCGAAATTTGATCCAGCACATGAACTTCAATTGGTTCATCTACTTCAATTACCATTAACGCCATTTTTCCTTGTTCCTTACGGGACACTTCCATATGACCTATGTTAATGTTTTGCTCTGCTAGACAACTTGCTACTTTGGCAATGCTTCCTGGCTTGTCATCGTGTACAACCAAAATGGCAGAGTGATTACCTGATAATCGCAAAGGAAACCCATTCAATTCACTAATTTCAATTTTCCCCCCACCTATTGAGATACCGATAAGTTCCATTTCACTAATATCGTCCCCAATAACCAGGCGCGCTGTATTCGGATGTTCCATGTGACCGCTTTCAGGAATAAATTCAAATGACAAACCTGCTTCTTTAGCAAGGTCAAAAGACGTTTTTATGCGTTCATCGAATGTATCAAAACCCATTAGGCCACCAATAATCGCAATATCTGTTCCATGTCCCTTATAAGTCTCAGCAAATGAACCATATAAAAAGATTTTTGCCCATTTTGGCTGTCTGCCAAATAGTTCGCGTGTGACAAGACCGATTCTTGCAGCACCTGCAGTATGAGAAGATGAAGGTCCAATCATGACTGGACCAATAATGTCAAAAACTGATTTAAACTTCATTTAGTAGACCCCTTAGTTTTGATTTTCTCCCTACATTTTACAACAGTTTTGTCGAATTCACAAAATGATTATAAATATGAGAACCCGCTTAATGATTTATAAAAAAGCAGTGAACCGATTCGATTCACTGCTTTCGTTTTATTCTACCGAAATGATATAAGGATACAGTGGCTGTTTCCCATTATAAATTTCCACATCTGCATGTGAGAATTTCTCTTCCATATATGCTGCTAGTTCATTTGCATCTGCTTCCGTCACATCTTCACCATAAATAATCGTAATGATTTCAGCGTCTTCATCAATTAAGTCATGAATTAATGTTTTTGAAACTTCTTGAAGTGATGGGGATGCCAAAATAATTTTGCCTTCCGAAATTGCCATGAAGTCGTCTTTTTGAATTTCGACACCATCTATGGAAGTATCACGAACTGCATGAGTTACTTGACCTGTTTTGACATGTGCATACGCATTCGTCATATTCTTTTTATTGTCTTCGACTGAAGCTTCTGGATTAAATGCCAAAATTGCCGCCATCCCCTGAGGAACAGTCTTAGTCGGAACAACTGCCGCTTCAATTCCCATTACTTCAGCCGCTTGTTCAGCAGCCATAATAATGTTTTTATTATTTGGTAAAATAAGAACTCTTTCAGCACCCACTGATTCAATCGCCTTTACAATATCCTCAGTTGAAGGGTTCATTGTTTGACCACCTTCAATAACTGCGCTAGCACCTACACTTTTTAGAAGTTCTGAAATTCCTTCACCCATTGCAACAGTTACAACTGCATAGGGATGTTTTGGACTAGAAGTAGTCGTAGGTACGTCTTTTTTATAATCGTCTCCCACTATTTCAGCATGTTGTTGACGCATATTTTCAATTTTTATTTTAATAAGATCCCCAAATTTTTGTCCATAGCTCATACAATTACCTGGTTGCTCTGAGTGAATATGTACTTTTGCAATTTCATCATCCGAAATCACAAGTAATGAATCACCAAATTGACTTAACCCTTCGCGGAAATCATGTTCATCAAAAGGATTTTCAACTACTTTTTCAGGTGTGAATTTTACCATAAATTCTGTACAATACCCGAATTCAATTTCTGATGTATCCATAAATCCTTGAACATTTTTATGGTGTTCAGCACTTACTAAGTCATCCATCGAATAGGCAGATGTTTTTTCAGGTAATTTCTCACCTTTCATTGAAGCAATAAATCCTTCATATACAAATACAAGACCTTGACCACCAGAATCGACAACTCCTACTTCTTTTAAAACAGGCAATAAGTCTGGAGTTCGTTCTAATGATGCTTTGGCTTCTTTTAACAATTCTTCCATGACAATAATGACATCATCTTGTTGTTCAGCAACTTCTACAGCTTTTTTCGCAGAATCTTTAGCGACCGTAAGGATTGTGCCCTCAACTGGTTTCATCACTGCTTTATATGCCATATCTACTCCATGTTGAAATGCATGAGCAAATTCTTTTGCAGTTAATGATGATTTTGTTTCTACATCTTTCCCAAACCCTCGGAACAGTTGAGACAAAATTACACCAGAGTTCCCTCGCGCTCCCATTAATAAACCTTTTGAAAGTGCTTGTGCTGTTTTTCCAATATGAGCAACTGCATGAGCTTCTGTTTCTTTTGCACCAGAAGACATTGATAAGTTCATGTTCGTCCCCGTGTCACCATCGGGAACAGGAAAGACATTTAGCGCATCCACGTAATCTGCATTTTGAAATAGATGATGGGCACCCATCTTCACCATTTCTGCAAATTGAATTCCGTCTAAAGACTTCATATCCTACTTCCTCCTCTTATGGGTTCGTAACACGAACTCCTTGAACGTAAATATTTACAGATTTAACTGCAAGTCCTAATGTTTTATTAAGTGTGTATTTCACTTTTGATTGTACTTGATAAGCCACTTCCGAAACTTTCGTTCCATAGCTGATGACGATGTACATATCAATATGAAGATCTTCCCCTTGCTGACGTACAAGAACGCCTTTTGCAAAGTTTTCTTTACGTAAAATATCAGTTAATCCATCTCGAATTTGATGTTTAGACGCCATTCCAACAATTCCATAACACTCAATTGCTGCCCCGCCTGCAATTTGAGCAACGACATCATTTGAAATATCAATTTGTCCGAATTCATTTTTCAATTCAATTGACATAGAGTATTCCTCCTTATAAGTCCTTTTGACTACCCTTTATTCTACTACACAATTTGATTTATTAAAAGAAAACGTTAACAATCATCTACATTTGTCTGTAAAGGTTTTTTTCTTGCAGGCACGGTGAATAGTTGTTGCAAAGAAAATCACTCTATGGTAAATTATTAAAGTATGTGAAATATCGAACTGAAAAAAATCTTTCAGCTTCTTTTTGAGGAGGAAATAGTATGCCAAAAGTATGTGTAATTTCAGGGCGTAAAGCTCGTGCTGGTAACGCTCGTTCTCACGCAATGAACTCAACAAAACGTACTTGGGGAGCTAACCTACAAAAAGTTCGTATCCTTGTAGATGGTAAACCAAAACGTGTTTGGGTTTCAGCGAGAGCATTGAAATCTGGAAAAGTTGAGCGCGTTTAATATCCGAGCTCATAAATAACGCCAGACTGACAATTGTCAGTCTGGCGTTTTTTCAATCCGTTTCTTTGGTTTATCCTCTTTATTTACAAGACTTAAACACAACCTTGCAAATCCACTCACTACTTTCGGTAATCTAAACGTATAAACACGCATGCCTTCACTCCTTTTTATTGATCTGAGCTACGTATTAATAAACATATGCCAGATGTAAAGGAGATAGACCCTTCATCGGATAATACTTCATTACTTGTAAATCGGGAGTCTCCTATTTCAATGCACTCATTATGGACATTGTACTTCAACCCAGTTAAAGTGACATTTTTAACACGTTCTTGAAATGAGAAAAAAGATACATATGGAAAAGAACCTCGGTTATCTATTCGAGTAACGCCTGGAGATAACAAGCTTAATTCATTCAATTTATTTTGAATGGTAAATTGAATGGATGGATTGTCCTTCTGAAAACGATACATGCTATTAAGAACTGCCATAAAATGATCGAGACGCCCACCTGTTACCCCTGTTAACAATACTTGCTCTGGGTTATATTCTAGCGAGTGAACCAGTGCTAGATCCGTATCTGTTTCATTCTTTATTGGAGGTGACATGTTCACAACAGGCACTAGACTAGTTACATATGTCAATTCTTCAGTTGTTAATGAATCAAAGTCACCTACTGCTGCATGTGGAATAATGCCTTCGTTTAATAAGTGGATTGCCCCTCTATCCGCCCCAATAAACACCACTTCACGTAAACTTTTATACCGTTCTAGACTTAACCATTCACTTTTAGGGCCTCCACCACAAACGATTACAGTCTTCATGGTCGGTTAGCTCGTTCGCCTGCTTCTAAAATCTCTTGAAGCGCTTTAGAACGATCACTTTGATTAAAAATAGCTGAACCAGCTACGAATATCGTCGCACCTGCTTGGACACATGCCCCAATGGTATCCGTATTGATTCCACCATCAATTTCAATTTCAACCGCCAACCCTTTCTCTTTAATGATTTTAGAGAGTTTTTCTACTTTCGGCACAACAGAATGAATGAACGTTTGACCACCGAATCCCGGATTAACAGTCATAAAAAGAACCATATCAATATCTTCTAATACGTGTTGAATAGCCTCAATCGGTGTATGAGGATTCAACACTACGCCTGGTTTTACGCCGAAAGAACGAATTATCTGAATGGTTCGATGCAAGTGAGGACACGCTTCCACATGAACAGTGATGTAATCAGCACCCGCAATAGCAAAAGATTCAATATAATTGTCTGGATTTTCAATCATCAAGTGGACATCGAGCGGAAGTTTAGTAACTGGGCGTAGTGCTTCTACAACAATCGGTCCCATCGTAATGTTTGGAACAAAATGACCATCCATTACATCAATATGGATAAGTTTTGCTCCGGCCTTTTCGACTTCTAGTACTTCTTCAGCCAACTTTGAAAAATTAGCAGCTAGAATTGATGGAGCTATTTTTATCATGTTAATACCTCGGCTTTCGATCAGTAATTTCTTCTAGGAATTTCACATAGTGTTTGTACCGGTACTGCTTGATTTCACCACTATCCACTGCTGCAATAACCGCACACTTTGGTTCCTTGATATGGATACACCCTCTGAATTTACATCGTTCTGACACTTCTCGGAATTCAGGAAAACAATTCGACAGCTCTTCTTTTTCAATCTCATCAAAATCAAAAGAACTGAATCCTGGCGTATCCGCCAATAACCCACCACAGACATCAACTAGTTCAACATGTCGAGTCGTATGCTTTCCTCGTCCAAGTGCTTCTGAAATAACGCCTGTTTTTAAATTCAACGATGGCAAAACAGTATTTAGTAACGTTGATTTCCCTACACCTGATTGTCCTGCCAACACACTTATTTTGCCTGTCAAAATCGGTGTAATGTTGTCGACTAAATCAACGTCATCTTTGTACGTTTCAATTATCTGATAGCCAATCGCTCGATAATCATTTATAAACGGTTGAATTTCGGCTAGTTCAGCTTCAGATAGTAAATCTGTTTTAGTTAAACAAATAATTGGCTCTACGTTAAATGACTCTAAAACAACTAGGAACCTATCTAATAGTAATGGGTTAAAGTCAGGTTCTGTTAACGAAAACACAAGCAAAGCTTGGTCTATGTTTGCAATTGGTGGTCGGATTAGCGCATTTTTCCGTTCATGGACAATGGTGATTGTCCCATCAGAACTACCTTCAACTTCATAATCTACAAAGTCTCCAACGAGCGGGTTTATGCCTCGGTTTCTAAAAACGCCCCGTCCTCTACATTGAATAAATTTTTCTCCATCTTGAACATAATAAAAACCGCTAAGCGCTTTACGAATTTGCCCTTTTGGCATCATTTACCTCCTTATTCGAAACTGTCATATTCAATTATTTCATCTTCGATAACTTTTGAATTGACCATGATTCGATATGCTCCTTTTTGACCCTCTTCAATTTGTAATTGAATTCGTTGCATTTTTGTTTCAGTCAAGACATACTCTTCTACCGGTTCGGCTAATGAGTGCGTTTGGTCTTGAAGGTAAATACGTACAATTTGTTCTGTCCCTTGTTCTTCAGGTTCATAAGGAATTTCCACCATGGTTACAAAGGTCTTAATTTTTTTGGCCACTGGACCTTTTGACAAAACGACCTCAATGTTGCTTCCTGGTTTAAGTTTAGTTCCCACTTTTGGTGTTTGAGAGATGACAAATCCTTTAGGAATATCTTCAGAGAAACTTTCTTTAATAATTCGAATATTTAAGCCAGAAGATTGCGCATAATCATTTAACGTTTGTTCATTATATGATTTTGTTAAATCAATTACAGTAAGTAATCTAGGTCCTTTACTAATTGTAAATACTAATTCAGTTTCTTCTGGAATAATTTCAGAATTAGCAATTGGATTTTGAGAAATAATTCGATCTGCCGGTTCATTTGAATACTCTTCAATAGTTCTAACTGATTCAAAATTTTGCCTAGCTAACAAATCCTTTACTTCATTAATATCACGGCCAACATAGTCAGCTAAAGAGACAGACTCTTTCCCACTTGAAACAATAAATTCTATTTCAGTTCCTTCATCTCTAATTTTTCCACTTTGTGGAATTGTTCGAATAACTTGACCTTTTTCAATGTCATCTGAAGACTCTGAAGTTTCATTCCCTGCTACTAATCCAACACCCTCCACAATATCGATTGCTTCAGTTAAGGGCAAGTTTGCTACATTTGGAATTTCCACTTTTTGAGGTCCAAATATTCCCGGAAATGCAATTATGATTCCTAATCCCAATAGCATAAGTAAAGAAATAACGCCCATAATAATTGGCCACTTTTTCTTCTTTTTATCTTCAACGCTTATTTGCGGTAATTTCGATTTCATCTCAGAATGAATGGGTTTAGCTAATTGCTCATATCGCATGCCATCTTTAATTACAGGGATGGCTTTCGTAGCGCCGTCATCTTCTAAAATGGCGAATGCTTTTTCATTTGCACGCTCTTCAGATAATACATTGTGTAAGTCTCGCTCCATTTCCTCTACCGTTTGGTAGCGATTACGAGGATCTTTTGCAGTTGCTTTCATGACTACATTTTCTAAACTTTGTGGAATGTTGGGGAGGACAGCTCGAACAGATGGCGTGTCCGTTTGTAAATGTTTTAAAGCGATAGAGACAGCTGACTCGCCTGAAAAAGGCAGTTTACCTGTTAATAGTTCGTATAACACAATGCCCAACGCATATATATCTGATTTCTTAGTTGCGGTGCCTCCACGCGCTTGTTCAGGCGACAAATAATGCACTGTGCCTAATACCGAATTTGTTTGTGTAAAAGATGTGGCACTTAGAGTCATTGCAATGCCAAAGTCTGTGATTTTCACATGCTCAATGCCATCCATTAATATATTTTGAGGCTTTATATCACGGTGAATAATTTGATTTTGATGTGCATGTGCAATTGCAGATGTCAATTGTTTCATGATATTAACCGCTTCAACTGGTGAAACCGGTGCAGCATCAATAATATAATGTTTTAAGGTTTTGCCTTTCACATATTCCATTACCAAATACTGCAGGTCTCCTTCTTCACCGACATCAAAGATATTGACAATATTGGGGTGAGTTAAACTAGTAGCAGAAAGGGCTTCACGTTGGAACCTGCGATGTAGATCGTCTTCAATCGAAAAATCATACCTTAATACTTTTATGGCAACATCGCGATCTAAAATCATATCGTGTGCGAGGTAAACATTAGACATGCCCCCCCCACCAATCATTTCGAGAACTTTATAACGTCCACTAATTCTTTTGCCTAAGAGCATGTCTACACCTCCTCTTTCGCATTTGTTATTAAAACGAGAGAAATGTTATCTTCTCCACCATTTTGATTCGCAAGATTTACTAATTGAATTGCTTTTTCATTGACCGTTGCTCGATTAGATAAAATGGATGTCATGTCTTCAAGACTTAATTTGTTACTTAATCCATCGGAACAAAGCAATAAATGTGAATATGTAGGGAAGTTAAAAGAAATAAAGTCCGGTTCGATTGTTTTTTCAGTTCCCAATGATTTGGTAATTAAATTTTTCTGCGGATGACATTCTGCTTCTTCTTTACTAATTTCTCCATTTTCTACTAAAATATTTACATAAGAATGATCTTTCGTTAATTGTCTCATCCTACCTGAATGCCATTCGTATGCACGGCTATCTCCTATGTGACAAATCACTGTATCCTTGCCCTTTGTTAAGACCGCTAAGAATGTTGTACCCATTCCTTGGCAATCTTCATGCGTTAATGAATAATGAAATATTGCATGATTAATTGTTTGAATAGCAGATTTAAACCAGTGTTTAATCGTCTCTACTGAAGAAAAATCCTTTGCGGTAGCGCTTTCAAATAATTCACCGATTTGTGTAATGGCCATTTCACTTGCAATGTCTCCCGCATTGTGTCCACCCATCCCGTCAGCAATCACTCCTAAATGGACGAAATCCGATCGAACATACATTGCCGCGCGATCCTCATTTACTAAACGCTTTTGACCAATATCACTTAACACCGAGAACTTCATCACATGTCACTCCGTTCCTTGTTAACGGCCACATGCAGAAAGAAAACTGCATGTGTCGTCAAAATCAGAGCCGTATTCACAACGGTTTATTGCAAGATTGCAGCAATTTTTCAAAGAAGACTTCCTGCAACTTTTAATTGTTTTTACTTTACATCGTTATTAAATGCGTCTTTTCTTCTAAATGCAGCAACGAAGAAACCATCACTATTAAAATCTTGAGGGAAAATGTGTATCATGCCATTGCTTGTTAGATGATGATAGGATTCAGGAAGAACATTTAATTCGTCTAACATCATATCGGAATGAGCAGCTAAAAAGGCTTTTACAGTTCCTTCATTCTCCACTTCATCTATCGTACATGTACTATAAACAATCAGGCCATTTGGTTTGATTAATTTATATGCTTCTTCTAATAAGCTTAGTTGAATTTTATGAAGTGATGACAAATCTGTTTCTTTTTTCGTATATTTAATATCTGGTTTCCTTCTAATTACACCCAACCCACTACATGGAGCATCGACTAGTATCCGATCAAACGATTGTTCTTCATATTCATTGGTTAAATCACGGCTATCCCATGTACGAGTCTCAATATTCGTAAACCCTAAACGTGTAGCTTGATCAGCAATTAGTTTAACTTTATGAGGGTGTAAATCTACCGATACCAAAGACCCTTCGCCGTTCAATCTTTCAGCAATGTGCATCGACTTTCCACCTGGTGCTGCACACATGTCTAAAACTCTCTGACCTGGTTCTACTTGAAGTGCATAAGTAGGGATCATTGAACTTTCATCTTGAATCGAAATAGCTCCATATTGATAAGCCTTCGTTTTTGCAACTTGGCCACTTTCAATGTGTAAACACTCTGGAATCATTTCGCTCTGATGTGCAACAATTCCTTCATCTCCTAACATGTCGATGGCTTCTTCGACTGAAATACGATTTGTATTTACTCGCACCGTATGTGTAGGCGGAGTATTATTTTCAAACGCCATCGTTTGAGTTTGTTCAAAACCAAACTGCTTCACCCATCTTTCAATTAACCACATCGGATGACTCGCTTCAATCGATAATCGTTCAATAGGATTGTCGATTTCATCAGTTGACCGAACGCCTTGACGTAAAATAGCCCTTAAAACGCCATTTACCAATCCTGCTGTCCCTTTATGACTGCGTTTTTTTGCAATTTCTACGGCTTCGTTGACAGCTGCGTGATTCGGAATTCGATCTAGATAATGAATTTGGTAAAGTGAAAGCCTTAATAATTGGCGAACCCAATCATCCAATTTCCCTTTAAGAAATGGTTGCAAATAATAATCCAAAGTCATTTTATGCTGCAACGTACCATACGTAATTTCCGTTAATAGCCCTCGATCTTTAGGTTCAATATCATACTTTTCGATCGTCTGATGAAGTAGCAAATTGCTATATGCTTGGTTTTTTTCGATGGCCATTAATATTGATAATGCTGCATCACGTACATTTCCATTCCACATGCGATATGATTTTGTGCTCATTGAAACTGATCCCCAATCTGTAATTTTGAACCAGTGCCTCGTATAAACTCTTCGGCGGACATTTTTTTCTTCCCGGCTGGTTGTAATTCTGTAATTTCGAAGGTCGTATCGTCTCCCGTTTGCACAATAACTCGATCAACCTCTATTGCAACCACTGTACCTATTGGTTGAGAATAACTTCTTTCACTTGGTTGTCCCCACCATATTTTAATGGGTATATCGTTTAATAGGGTATAAGCTACAGGCCATGGGTTTAATCCACGAACTTGATTATAAATTTCTTTAGCTGGTTTATGCCAGTTGATACGTTCTTGTTCTCTTGTTATATTACGTGCAAAAGTGACGAGTTCTTCATCTTGAACTATTCGCTTATTTGATTCATTGAGAATGGAGGGCAACGTATCTTTTAACAAGTCTCGGCCCACAATGCTTAATTTTTCAAATAAAATACCGGTCGAATCGGAACTTTCAATTGGAATTGATTTTTGTGAAATAATGTCTCCCGCATCCAATTTCTGAGCCATATACATAATTGTGACACCCGTTTCTTGTTGCCCATCTATAATTGCTTGATGGATAGGCGCACCACCTCGATAAGCTGGTAGTAATGAAGCATGAACATTTAAACAACCCAGTTTAGGGGCTTCTAAAAGTTCTTTTGGCAATAGTTGTCCAAATGCAGCAGTCACAATAAGATCCGGATTTAACGCTAATATGTCAGTTAATTCTTGAGAGTTTTTTAATTTTTCCGGTTGGATAACCGGTATTCCAAGTCTAATAGCTTCTCTCTTTACGGGAGTGGGTGTTAAAACTTTTTTACGTCCTACTGGCCGATCTGGTTGAGTAACAACTGCTAAAATGGTGTACTTTTCTTCGTCTAACATTCTTAAAATCGGGACCGAAAAATCGGGAGTTCCCATAAAAACTAATGAAGTCAAGATAGTTCCTCCTCTTCTTCTGCTTCAAGCTCTGAAGGGTCCACAACACGAAGAATTTTCCCATTAAATAAGATGCCATCTAAGTGATCTATCTCATGTAAAATCGCTCGAGCTTCATAATCTTCGGCTTCTAGCTCATACCATTTACCATCTCTTTCTTGAGCTTTGATGCGCACATAATAAGGACGTTCTACTTCTCCATATAATTCTGGAAAGCTTAGACACCCTTCGATTTCTACGACAGACCCCTCGGTTTCAAGCACTTCAGGATTTACCATTTCGATAATGTCTTCACCTTCACCTAAGTCGACAATAGCGACTCTCAAGGATTCACCCACTTGTGGTGCAGCTATGCCGATGCCATCTGAATCAAGCATTGTTTCGTACATATCTTCTAATAAAGTAGCCAATTGTTGATCAAACTTTGTGACCACTTTTGTTGGAGTCGTTAAAACGTCATTTGGATGTTTTACAATGTTGCGAATCGTCATCTATAATCCCTCAATTCATTTCCTATTACATGATGGATGAAGGGTTCAAGTCAATGGACATGATAATCCCTTTTTTTATCCAATCTGCGCGGTACATACTTGTTAGTTGCTGTAATATTTCCGGTAGTTTTGGCTCTTTTTTGTATTTTATCAAACATTGATAACGATATCTATTTTGCAAACGGCTAATGGAGGAAGCTGTTGGTCCAATTATTTGTGATTCATTGGATAATTGTCCACGTAACCAATTCGTTGCTTTATGTGCATATTCAGCGGTCATTAAAACATCTTCATGTGTAAATTGAATGAGAACTACATAAGTAAATGGTGGATACGCAAATTGCTTTCTATTCATCATTTCTTGATGATAAAAAGGTACAAAATCATGCAATTTAGCAAACTGAATCGCATAGTGCTCTGGCGTGTATGTTTGAACGATGACTTCCCCTTTTTTATCATGCCTTCCAGCTCGCCCACTTACTTGTGTTAATAATTGAAATGTTTTTTCAGCAGCACGAAAATCTGCTAAATGAAGGGTTGTATCGGCTGACAAAACTCCTACCAACGTAATGTTTGGAAAGTCTAACCCTTTCGCAATCATTTGTGTGCCAAGTAAAATGTCTGCTTTTCCCTCTCCAAATAACTTCAATATTTGCTCATGTGAACCTTTCTTACGCGTTGTATCAACGTCCATTCGTAAAACACGAGCAGTTGGAAAGTACTTAGCGATTTCTTCTTCAACTTTTTGGGTACCTGTACCAAAAAAACGAATGTGCTCACTCTGACACTCAGGACAGATCGTAGGAACTTGAGATTCTTCTCCACAATAATGACATTTAATTCGTTCTTGATGGCGATGATATGTCATCGAAATATCACAATTAGGACATTCTACAACAGTTCCACAATCCCTACATAAAACAAAGGAAGAATGGCCACGACGATTTAAAAATAACACCATCTGCTCTTCCTTATCTAATCGTTCGCGAATGGAGTCAGCCAATTCAAGAGAAAACATTGATCTATTACCATTTTTCAATTGATCTCTCATATCAATTACTGAAACTTTTGGAAGAGCTTGTTCTCTAGGCCTTTTTAAAAGAGTTAATAATGTATAATTTCCTTTTTTTGCTCTGGCATAGGATTCCAATGAGGGTGTTGCACTTCCTAAAATTACCGGACAATGATGATATTCACTTCGCCAAATGGCAACGTCTCTTGCGTGGTATCGAGGGGCATCATCTTGTTTATAGGTTCCTTCATGTTCTTCATCTAAAATGATGATTCCAATATTTTTAAATGGTGCAAAAACTGCTGAACGTGCACCAACTACGACTTTCACTTCACCACGTTTAATTTTACGCCACTCATCGTATTTCTCCCCAACAGATAACCCACTATGTAATACAGCAACTAGTGACCCAAATCTTTCTTTAAAGCGATTAGTCATTTGAGGGGTTAATGATATTTCAGGAACCAAAACGATGGCTTCTTTGTCATCATTTAATGCTCTTTCAATCGCTTGTAAATACACCTCTGTTTTTCCGCTTCCCGTAATACCATGCAGAAGAAACGTTTTTGCTTCTTGGCGTTCATAGGAATGCACAATCTCTGTCAGTGCGAGTTGTTGTTCATCTGTTAAAGAAAGTTTAATGGAGTCATTCATAGTTCTATTGGCATAAGGGTCTCGATAAACCTCTTGCATCTCTATTGTTGCTGCTCCTTTTTTAATAACCTCTTGTAAGACAGCATTTGACGTGTGAATTGTTTTTACTAAATCGCTAAAAGTGATTCGTTCTCCTACATGCTCCAACATCCAAAGGACTACCTCTTTTTGTTTCACTGCTTGGTTTGAAATGGATTCAAACACTTCGAGGAGACGTTCTTTATTTTGTTCAATTTGAACCATTCGAACTTTCTTCACAGCATTTTGCTGTTTAACTTCTGTCTCGAGTGAGAGAATGTTTTCTTTCACTAGTTTTTTAATTAACATGACTATTTCTTTTGATTCATCTGTTTTTAATTCAATTCGATCTTTTTGTTGAAAAAGAGCTTGAATACTTTCAGGAAGCACAGCTTCTCCATCAACAATTCGTAAAATTTTTTCATACTTTGCTCGTAATGCAGAGGGCAACATAACTTGAAGCGCATCTATTTCATAACATAATGTATGTCGCTTTAACCACTTGGTCATGAAAAGCATTTCTTCTGTGACAACTGGTTCTATATCTAATACTTCACCAATTGGTTTTTGTTTATCTACTGGAACTTCTGTATCCTCTTTAATATTAGTTACAAAACCTAATACTTGTCGGTTTCCAAAAGGAACACGAACTCGGCTTCCACATTCGATTATCGCTTGAAAATCATCAGGAACCACATAATCAAATGGACGATCAATCGGATAAGCGGCTACATCGACAATCACTTCAGCGAACATCATGTAATTCCTTTTCATGTGTCAAAATGGTTTCGAATAACTGAAAAGCTAGTTCTTTTTTAGTCATATTGTCAAAATGTTTCACGTAGTTATCTTTACCGATTAAAACGACCGTATTCGTATCAGTACCAAAACCACTATCCACTCGACTCACATCATTCGCAACGATGTAATTCGCATTTTTCTTCGTTAATTTCTGTTTCGCATATTCTTCTACATGATTCGTTTCCGCTGCAAACCCGATTAAGAGTTGATTTTTCTTTACTTGTCCAAGATTCATCAAAATATCGGTTGTTCGCTCTAGCTCAATCATGGAATCGCCCTCTTGTTTTTTCATTTTTTGATCAAGAATCTCTTTCGGACGATAATCTGCAACCGCTGCCGTCTTAATCACAATATCTGCGTGATCAAAATGAGTTAATACCATTTGAAACATTTCTTCTGCACTTTCGACTTGTTCAACTTGAACTCCTTTTGGTACAGGAATCGATACAGGACCTGAAATAAGGATGGTTTCTGCGCCTAATTTTTCAGCTGCTTCAGCGAGTGCATAGCCCATTTTTCCAGTAGAAAAATTCGTTAAATAACGTACAGGATCAATTTTCTCACGCGTTGGCCCAGCAGTAATGACTACTTTTTTCCCGATTAGAGGCAAAGCTTTTGGGGCAAAAAAAGATTTTACTATTTCAACAATTTTTTCGGGCTCTTCCAATCTCCCCTTGCCCACATACCCACAAGCTAAAAATCCTTCGGAAGGTTCAATAAATTCATAGCCATCATTTACGAGTGTTGCGATATTTCGTACTACTGCTGGATGGTCATACATATGTACATTCATAGCGGGTGCGATCCATACTTTAGCTGTTGTTGCGAGAAGAGTCGTTGTCAACATATCGTCGCCCAATCCATTGGCAATTTTCCCGATGACATTTGCGGTGGCAGGAGCCACAATAATTAAATCTGCCCAATCTGCTAAATCAATATGTGCAATGACCCTCGAATTTTTTTCGTCAAATGTATCTAAATATACATCATTTCGAGACATAACTTGAAAGCTCAGTGGCTGCACAAACTGAGTTGCCGACTCTGTCATAATCACTTTGACTTCAGCTCCGGCTTGCGTCAATTTACTAACAAGAGCAACAGCTTTATATACCGCTATCCCACCAGATACACACACTAAGATTTTTTGGTTAGCTAGCATGAACAATCTTCCTTTCTCAAACAACAAACTCCCAAAGCATCTAACATTCTAAGGGAGTTTTGATTAGTAAGTAATAGGATTTAAATTTCGTCTTCGTAAATCGTACCTTCGTCTTGAACTTCTTTCGTTAATGCACCAGATGCTACTTCTTCTAATGCTTTACCAACATACTTTAATGATTTGTAAGACGATAAACGTTCTCCACCCTCTTCTTGCAATTGGCGCGCACGTTTAGATGCTAAACTCACAAGTGAGTATTTTGAATCGATTTTGCTTTTTAGTGAATCAACTGATGGATATAACATTAATATTCCCCTTCCAACATAGATAGATATCTTTTTTCAACACGTTCTCTCCGACAATGTTCTGCCGTAACAATTGCATTTACACGCTCACAAGCTAATTGCACTTCGTCGTTTTCAACAACATAATCGTACAAATTCATCATTTCTAATTCTTGTCGAGCCGCTTGAATACGTGAAGCAATCACATCTTCAGATTCTGTTCCACGACCGACCAGTCGTTGTTCTAAAGCAGATAGGCTAGGTGGGGCTAAGAAAATAAATAAACCATCAGGTACCTTATCGCGAACTTGTGAAGCACCTTGCACTTCAATTTCTAAGAAAACATCGCGACCCGCATCTAACGTTTCATTCACGTAATCTAGTGGCGTTCCGTAATAATTTCCAACATAAGAAGCGTATTCTAATAAACGGCCTTCACCGATTAATTGTTCAAAATCCTCATGGGATTTAAAAAAATAATCGACACCATCGACTTCACCTACTCGAGGCTTTCTAGTCGTCATTGAAATCGAATATTCATAATTTGTGTCAGGTTGTGAAAATAATTCTTTTCGCACAGTACCTTTCCCAACACCAGATGGTCCTGAAAGGACGATTAATAAACCACGTTCTTTTCGCATTCAATCCCTCTTTTTTATCTATTCGGCTTGTTCAAGCATACGTGACACCATTGTTTCCGCACTTACTGCAGATAAAACTACATGCTCACTGTCCATTACAAAAATAGCACGCGTTTTTTTCCCATAAGTAGCGTCTATTAGAAACCCTTTATCTCTTGCTTCTTGAATCAGTCTTTTAATTGGAGCAGATTCAGGTTGCAAAATGGAGATAATTCGATCAACTGCTACTACACCGCCGTTTCCAATATTGATAAACTTCAAATTCGGCACAGTTTTACCTCCTACTTGAGCTTCTACATTCTTTGTTGCACACTTAGTCAATTATATCACATATCCTTAATAAAATGATAAGATAGAGCAAAACGTTTTGAAAGAGGAGTACAAATGGCATTTGATGGTTTATTTACAAAAGCAATGACACATGAACTTCAACAATTAGTTTCAGGGAGAATATCAAAAATTCATCAACCGAACTCACAAGAAATTGTGTTGCATATTCGTTCTGGAGGGAAAAATAATCGCTTACTGATTTCAATTCACCCTTCCTATTCGCGCATTCATCTGACGAACGAGTCAATTGACAATCCTTCTGAACCCCCTATGTTTTGCATGTTGCTTCGCAAGCACATAGAAGGTGGTTTTATCTCATCTATCACACAATTAGAAATGGATCGCGTCTTAATTCTTCGAGTAGAAAGTAAAAACGAAATCGGGGATGATATGGTTCGAGAATTACATATTGAGATTATGGGACGACATAGTAATGTCATATTGATTGACCCCGTCCGAAATTTAATACTGGATAGTTTAAAGCATCTACCGCCTTCGGTTAATAGTTATCGAACTATCTTGCCAGGTCAACCGCATATAGCACCGCCAAAGCAAGATAAAAGAGATCCCTTTGAAATAAATGAGGATATCATTCAAAATATTGTAAAAGCTGAAAATCCTGCACAGGAATTTTTAGCTCAACTTGCCGGATTTTCACCGTTGCATGCAAAAGAACTTGCATATCGAATGGAAAATAACCCGCAGCTTCCCTATCCCATTTTCAAAAACTTTTTAAATGAATTCACTCAACAAGTGCCTATAGGGACTTATATCGAAAGTGGCAATAAAGCAATCTTTTCAAGTGTAGATTTAACTCATATAGATGGTTTAAAAATAAGCTATCCTACGCTTGGCGAGTTGCTTGATAAGGTCTACTTTGCACGTGCAGAACGTGACCGCGTTAAACAACAAGCTGGTGACTTAGAACGTTGGCTCCAGAATGAACTAGATAAGCTAAAGTTGAAAATGAAAAAACTTAAAAAAGAAAAAGAGAACGCCGAAAAACTAGAAACCTTCCAACTTCACGGTGAACTATTAATGGCAAATTTGTACTTACTTGAAAAAGGGATGATTGAAGCTGAGGTAACGAATTATTATGATGAAAACCAATCAACTATTAAAATCCCTTTAAATCCCAGAAAAACACCTGTAGAAAATGCACAAAGTTTCTTTACTAAATATAACAAAGCGAAGACAGCCTTAATAAAAACGCAGCAACAACTGGATAAAACGAATGAAGATATTGGGTACTTGGAAATGTTACAACAACAAGTCATGCAAGCATCGCCTCAAGACATAGAAGAAATTCGTGAGGAATTAGCTGAGCAAGGTTGGATAAAAGCACGAGTTTTGAAAAAGAAGAAAAAAGTTGTCAAACCAACACCTGAATCTTTCGTTTCCTCTACTGGCTTACCCATTTCAGTAGGGAAAAACAACAAACAAAATGATTATTTGACATTTAAAATCGCAAGCAAATTGCAAACTTGGTTTCACACAAAAGATATACCTGGATCACATGTGGTCATACATGATAGCGAACCAGATGAAGCATCTATTTTAGAAGCTGCGGCGCTTGCTGCATATTTCAGTAAAGCGCGAGACTCCTCATCAGTACCTGTGGATTATACTGAAATTCGTCATGTAAAAAAACCAAATGGTTCAAAACCTGGATTTGTTATTTACTTCGAACAAAAGACAGTCTTTGTCACACCCAGTGAAGATATTGTGAGGAAACTACGTAAATAAACGATTCAAAAGCCATCCAGTAAGTTTGGATGGCTTTTGTTTATGAATTTTTCAATTCTCAAAACGCTTTCTATCTAACTGCTCAAATTAATGTAAGACACTTTATCTAAAATATCGTGTTCGGTTTCATCGAAAAACTTAATGTCGAAACACACCCAAAGTGGACTTGTGACTACTTCATTTCTCCCATTTCATTTTATAGAGTATCCTGCGGCAGGTGTGACTCTTTGCTCCACTGAAAGTAAAAAGTAAGCTTGATTTTAATAACGAAAAAACAGAATGGTAGAATTAATGATACATGCAATAAGTGAAGTATGTGATTTTCAAAACTGTTCTCTCTTGTGAAACGTGCGGCTAGCGCAAATGTGCGGTAAACAACATTCAAGTTTA
>JBFGKX010000017.1:0-25320 GCA_041576455.1 Paenisporosarcina sp.
GAACGAAATATGCAAAAATGGATTCTAGAAACACCCGAAAACTTTAAATTTATCGTAAAAACCTATCAAGGGATAACGGGCCATTTACGTGGTGAATCGCCTTTTAAGTCAACAGATGAGATGTTCTCATTGTTTAAAGAATCATTAACACCTTTAGTGGAAGCAAATAAATTGAGCATGGTGCTTGTTCAATTTCCTCCATGGTTTGATTGTCAAAAGACCCATGTGGACTATATAAGTGAAGTGAAAGAACAACTCCGCGACTTACCACTCGCCATCGAGTTCCGCCACCAGTCTTGGTATTATCCGGAATATAAAGAGAAAACACTTACATACTTGAAAAGTCATCAGTGGATTCATTCTGTGTGCGATGAACCACAAGCAGGTGAGGGGAGTATTCCACTTGTTGCAATCCCAACAAGAGAAGATCAAGTTTTACTTAGACTTCATGGGCGAAATGTTCACGGTTGGCGAAATCCAGGGAATGCGGAAAAATGGAGAGAAGTCCGCTATTTATACGACTACAATATGACCGAGTTAATACAAATTGCAAATATCGTTAAAACGCTAGAACAGCAAACGAAATTGGTAACGGTCCTTTTTAACAATAACTCAGGAGGACACGCAGCTAAAAATGCAAAACAATTTATGAAACTTATGGAACTTCAATATGAAGGGCTTACTCCAAAACAACTAGATATGTTTGAAGGGGAATGGTAATGGAGTATTTATTACTAGCAATTATTGGCTTATTTTCTGGCATTGTAGGTGCATTAGTGGGTCTTGGTGGTGGCGTTATTTTAGTGCCAACTACACTTTTCTTAGGTGGCTCAATCGGATTGATTCCAGGGATTACTCCACAAAATGTTGTAGGCTTATCGGTAATAATGATGATTTTTACAGGTTTAGCTTCTACGTTAATTTATATGAAAGCCAAAACAGTTGATTATCGAAGTGGCCTTATCTTTTTTGCGGGAAGTGTGCCAGGAACCATTTTAGGGGCTTGGGTCAATAAAGGGTTAGATTTGCCATCGTTTAATTTGTATTTTGGGATTCTATTAATCCTATTATCGACTTTATTGCTCGTCCGTAAATATCTAAAACCTGTTGAATGGTTTGTAAATAACGGCAAGAAAAATACATTTATAGATGCGCAAGGACAAAGTTTTATATATGGTTATCCGATTTGGTTTGCTGTTATAGTAACATTTGGTGTAGGTTTTGCATCAGGATTATTTGGAATTGGTGGAGGGTCTATCCTGGTTCCGGCTATGATTTTACTATTTTTATTTCCACCTCACGTCGCAGTTGGTACATCAATGTTTATGGTGTTTTTATCAGCTTTAGTGAATTCGATTAGTCATATATCTTTAGGTAATGTGCCATGGTTATATACAATTCCTGTTGTACCAGCCGCTTTTATTGGAGCGAAAATTGGGGCAACCTTAAATCAGCGAATCCAATCGGAAACATTAGTATTTGCTTTGCGTATAATCTTATTATTACTCGGTGTTCGTTCAATTGTAGCGGGGCTGATAGGATAAGGAGTTGGCCAAATGATTGAAACAATCCATTTTTATCATACAAATGATTTGCACAGTCATTTTCACCATTGGCCAAGAATCCATGAACTTGTGACAATACGGAAAAAATGGCATCGTGAAGAAGGCGAGTCAAGTTTTACATTAGATCTTGGTGATCATATTGATCGTTCACATATTTTTACAGAAGGTACCTTAGGCAGAGGCAATATCGATCTGCTTAATAACGCACAATATGATGTAGTGACAATTGGGAATAATGAAGGCATTACACTTTCTCACACAGAATTAGAAAACCTTTATCAAGATGCTCAATTTGAAGTTGTTGTGGGGAACTTAAGGGATAGCAGTGGAAAAATTCCTAGTTGGTTAGTGCCCACCACCATTTTAACGACGATTCATGGGACGAAAATTGGTGTTACAGCTCTTACAGCTGAATTCAGTCTGTTTTATGACCAATTAGGATGGAAAGTAACGAATGCATTTGCTGCACTGAAAAAACAAGTGCAGGAATTAAAATTACAAACAGACATTATTATTTGTATGTCGCACCTAGGCATACAAGCTGATAAAAAGATGGCTGAGCAATTTCCCGATATTGATGTCATCTTTGGATCGCACACACATCATATCTTCCAGGAAGGAAAAGTAATTAATAATTCCTTGTTAGCAGCAGCGGGTAAATTCGGGAATTTTGTTGGGCATGTCACCATCGATTTCGATTTGAAAAACAAATACATTGTTAAAAAACATGCACTTTTATACGATACGAATGAGTTGAAAGAAGTCGCCGATGAAAAGGAATTCCAACAAGAGCTGGTGAAGATTGGACAAAGGAATTTAATGAAAACCGCTTTTTATCAACCAAAACATCTTCAAAAAGATTGGTTTATTGAATCAGAGTTGTCCTCTTTTTTTGGAGAGGCATTAATGGCATTTTGCCAAGCGGATTGTGCATTGTTTAATGCTGGATTGTTTTTAACGGATTTAAAAGCAGATGATGTGACATTTTATGATATTCACCAAATGATGCCGCATCCAATCAACCCATGTGTTATTGAACTAACAGGCGAAGAGTTGAAAAACATCTATTTACTATCATTAACTGATAGCTGGCCAAATTTAGAAATTAAAGGCCTGGGTTTTCGTGGCGTCGTAATGGGCAAGATGATTACACATCAATTTTTAGTGATTAACGATGTGTTATTCATTGGGAATAGACAGATCGAGCCTTCAGCTATCATTCGATTAGCGACGCTTGATATGTTTACGTTCGGCTATTTCTTTCCTACATTCAAAGAGGCATCTAAAACTTATTTTATGCCAGAATTTATTCGGGATGTTTTAGTTGATTTTGGTCAAAAGCAAGAAAATTTTAAGGAATAAATAAAACCTCCTCGTTATATCATGACGTAGGAGGCTTTTTTGTGCGATTACGAAAACAACCTAAAAGTTCAATACACAGACGGAGCAAAAATATCTTTCCATTATTGTTTATTCTTGTCGTGATTTCGGTGGGCATTATGTTTTATTTTGTAAATGCTCGCTTAACCCCAATTTATTTGCAATATGCGGAGGTTCAATCGAATAAAATCGCATCATTAGTGGTAAGTCGAGCAATTAACTCTCGTACAGCAGATGTGATGAATGTTAATGATATTATGGAAGAAATCCCCTCTGATAAACCTAATACAGTAACGACTAAATTTAATGCTGAGATTATTAATCGAGTTCTGGCAGAAACGACAACTTTGGTGCAAACGCATTTAGAGCAAGCGGAAGAAGGTAATTTAGAAAACTTACCTTATTTGGATGATGTCGAGTACGATCCAGATGCAATGGAGAATAATGGAGGCATTGTATTTTTTGTTCCTCTTGGTCAAGCGGCAAATATTCCACTCTTAGGGAACCTAGGGCCAAAAATTCCAATTAGATTTCATGTCATTGGGAATGTTCAGTCTAATGTTGTATACAATATTCGGGAATTTGGCATTAACAACGCAATGGTTGAAATAAGCATCGTCATTAAAGTTAATGTACAAGTTATTGTACCATTAGCGACTAAAACAACTGTAATTGAACAGAAGATCCCTGTAGCTGTGGGCATCATTTCAGGTCATGTCCCTCAAATCTATACAAATGGAGGGGGAGGAACTTCTCCGTCTATTGAAGTTCCAGTTCAACCACCAGCCCAATAAGTGCTTGTGTAATTGGCTTTTTATTGTTAGACTTGTTAGTGAAATAAATATCGATGGGTAGAGGCCGCATGGCTTATGAGTAACGTACGCGAGGATGACAACGAAGACCGTATGTAAAAGGAAGCTGTGCCGAAATGAGATGATTGTGTCCAACATCATTTTATTGGGGTTATTCTAAATAAGAATAACACTGCCATGAATGTGCAAATTGCATAGGCATGGTGAGCTACAGATCGTGGGTAAGATGCAACATTTCATCTATTCGCAACTTGTAGAGGCTGGGTTCTAAAACATTCGTATTGAATGTTACAGATTCCAGTCTTTTTGTATGCTTACTCGAATTCTGTGATCACCCCCATTATAAGGAGGAACATAGGGATGTCAGGTACTATATTTTCAATTTTACCCCCAATATTAGCAATTGTAATGGTTCTCATTACGCGTCGGGTATTGCTCTCACTTGGAGCTGGTATTCTATTAGGAGCATTTTTAATTCATTCATTTGCTCCCGCTAAATCAGTCGCTACATTATGGGATTCATTCCAAGTAACATTTTGGGATGGCGGATTAAATACGTATAATGTTTTTATTCTGCTCTTTTTATTTTTACTGGGAATCATAACAGCATTTATTAGTTTAACTGGCGGAAGCCGTGCATTTGCTGAATGGGCAGTAAATCGTATTAAAACACGTCGTGGAGCAAAGTTATTAACAGCGTTTTTAGGAGTTATAATCTTTATCGATGATTATTTTAACGCACTTGCTGTAGGGCAAATCGCTCGTCCAATTACAGATCATCATCGAATTTCTCGCGCGAAATTAGCGTACTTTATCGATTCTACTTCAGCACCGGTTTGTGTTGTTTCACCAGTATCAAGTTGGGGTGCTTACTTAATTGGATTAATCGGCACAATCTTAGCTTCACAAACAGTTATCACGTATTCTCCATTATCGGCATTTGTCATGATGGCTCCAATGAACTTTTATGTAATTGCAACTTTAGCAATGGTCTTTTTTGTAGCGATTACAGATTTTGATTTATTTGAGATGAAAAAGCATGAACATCGAGCAATCCAAACAGGTGAAGTCTATGATTCAAACAAAGACATTCCAGGACAATTAAAAGAAGATTTTCCTGTTCATTCACATGGCAAAGTGAGTGACTTGGTTCTACCAATCTTAACTCTTGTTGTTGCAACGATTGGAGCAATGGTTTGGACGGGGTATCAAAACTCAGGACTCATGGATATTTTTGCGATTTTTGAAAATACGGATGTGCCAAAATCATTAGTTATTGGTGGAAGTATGGGAGCAATTATGTCGATTGTACTGTATCTTCTTCAAATGAAAAAAAATGAAAAAGCCAATGTAGCATTTCTCGGTAAAGGAATTTGGAGCGGCATTCAATCGATGTTACCAGCTGTGCTAATTTTAGTGTTTGCTTGGTCATTGACGTTCATTATTGGTGAGCTTAAAACAGGTGAGTATTTGGCACAAGTAGTAACTGATGCCAATATTCCAATCGGATTATTACCAGCCATTATATTTGTGTTAGCCGGCGGGATGGCATTTGCAACAGGTACGTCTTGGGGCTCATTTGGAATTTTATTACCGATAGCAGGTACAATTATGATAAGTGCTGAACCAACGATGTTACTGCCAACACTGGCAGCAGTATTAGGAGGGGCCGTGTTTGGAGATCATTGTTCACCGATTTCAGATACAACGATCTTATCCTCTACTGGAGCAGGGAGTAATCATATTGACCATGTAACCACTCAATTACCGTATGCATTAATCAGTGCAGCAATTGCCGCAGTAGGGTATTTAGTTTTAGGATTTACAACTTCGGTATGGCTAGCATTTAGCGTCGTAATTATTATTTTAGGATTACTTTTCTTCATCTTAGTAAAGAAGAGTAAAAAAGTAGAAATCTAAACAGATTAATTTAAATACATTGAAGAAACAAGGGGCGAGTCCCTTGTTTCTTTTTTTTATTCAAATAATCTTTTTTTTATAAAAACAGTTTTACAAGTCGATTGACTATAGTATACTATTTTTAGATTAGTAAATAATCTGAAAATAAACAAGCTTCCAAATATTACAAACTAACTTAGGGAAGCGAAATAAAAGAGGAGGATTTAACATGGAACAACGTTCTCAGTGGGGAACACGTGCTGGCTTTATATTAGCGGCAGTAGGTTCTGCAGTAGGTCTTGGAAACATTTGGCGTTTTCCGTATGTAGCATTTGAAAATGGTGGAGGAGCATTCTTTATCCCATATTTATTTGCTCTTTTAACTGCAGGTATACCAATTCTTATTTTAGAATTTACAATGGGTCATAAATATCGTGGATCTGCACCATTATCATTCTTCCGTATGGGTGGTAAAAAAGCAGAATGGCTTGGATGGTGGGCAATATTTGTCTCATTCGTAATTTCTACATACTACGCAGTGATCATTGCTTGGGCAATGAAATACACTGTATACGCAGTTAATCAAGCATGGGGCGACGACACAGCAGGATTCTTGTTTGGTACTGTATTAGAACTAGGAGATACGCCGGGAGTAGCAGGCGGTTTAGTTTCTGGAGTAGCTTTACCATTATTACTCGTATGGATAATTGCATTTATTATTTTGTTCGCAGGTGTTAAAAAAGGTATTGAGTTGGCGAATAAAATCTTCATTCCAACACTTATTGTTATTTTCTTATTAGTTGTAATTCGAGCACTTACGTTAGATGGAGCAGCTTTAGGTTTAAATGCATTCTTCGAACCTAACTTCTCACAATTAAGTAACCCTAAAGTATGGGTCGCTGCTTATGGACATATTTTCTTTAGTTTATCTATTGCTTTTGCAATCATGATTACGTACTCTAGTTATCTTCCAAAAAAGGCGGATATTACGAACAATGCATTCATTACTGGTTTTGCTAACTCATCGTTTGAGTTGCTTGCAGGTATTGGTGTATTCTCAGCATTAGGCTTTATGGCGGCACAACAAGGTGTTGCTGTAAGTGATGTCGCTTCAGCAGGAGTTGGCTTAGCATTTGTGGTCTTCCCACAAATAATTAGTGAGTTCCCTGGAATGAATGGACTATTTGGAGTCTTGTTCTTCTTGTCACTTGTATTAGCTGGTTTAACTTCACTAGTTTCAATTTGTGAAACTTATGTAGCTGGTTTCTCTGAGAAGTTTGGGATTTCTCGTAACAAAGCAGTCGCTTTTGGTGTCGGTATTGCATCTTTAATTTCGTTCTTATTTGCAACAGAGGGCGGATTGTATTTCTTAGATGTTGCTGATTATTTCGTTAACCAATTCGGTATTGCTGCAATTGGATTAATCGAAGTAATTGCAATTGCTTGGTTCTTTAAAAAGCTACCATTATTCGAAAATCACGCAAATTCAGTATCAGATATTCGTTTAGGTGCATGGTGGCAAATTTGTTTGAAATTCATCACCCCATTAGTTTTAGGTTATATGATGTTTGGATTACTAAAACTAAATCTATTTAAACAATTTGAAACAGATTCAGGAAACTATGAAGGATATTCAAATGCATTTATCCTTTACAGTGGCTGGTTCGTAGCAGCTGGAGTTATCATTTTAGGATTTATATTTGCGGCTGTAAAATGGAATAAAAATACTGATGTTGATGCTTATCAACATGCAGATGCAGAATAAGGGGGACTTCAAATGTCAACAAGTGCAATTGTAATGATGGTTATCGGCGTTGTCATTATTTGGGGAGGCCTTGCTGCTAGCATTGTTTCTGCAGTATCAAAATCTAAAAAAGTATAAAGAGAAAGCGTCTCTAATTTAGAGGCGCTTTTCTTATTTTCATGCCTTCCACAGTTGTGGGACGTGGTCGAATATGGTACATTGTCAACAGTGAGCATAATGTATTCATTGCAGAAAAGAATGGGGTTGAACTGTTTGGCAACAAAACAAACACATATCCGAAAACCAGCTTGGTTGAAGATTAAATTAAATACCAATGATAATTATAAAGGTCTTAAAAAAATAATGCGTGAAAATAATTTACATACGGTCTGTGAAGAAGCTAAATGCCCAAATATTCATGAATGTTGGGGGACACGACGTACTGCGACTTTTATGATCTTAGGTGCTATCTGTACACGTGCATGTAGATTTTGTGCCGTAAAAACAGGGTTACCGAATGAACTGGACTTGGCAGAACCAGAACGTGTAGCAGATTCAGTTGTTTTAATGAATTTGAAACATGTTGTCGTAACAGCTGTTGCACGTGATGACTTAAAAGATGGAGGATCTGTTGTATTTGCGGAAACAGTTCGTGCCATTCGTCGTAAAAATCCTTTCACGACTATCGAAGTATTACCTTCAGATATGGGTGGAGTTGAAGAGAATTTACAAGCATTAATGGATGCAAAACCAGACATTTTAAACCACAATATTGAAACAGTTCGACGGTTAACGCCGAGAGTTCGTGCTCGTGCAAAATACGACCGATCTCTAGAGTTTTTACGTCGTTCAAAAGAAATGCAACCGGATATTCCAACAAAATCTTCATTGATGATTGGATTAGGTGAAACGAAAGAAGAAATTATCGAAGTAATGGATGATTTGCGTGCAAACAATGTGGATATTATGACCATTGGTCAATATTTACAACCATCTAAAAAGCATATTGCAGTGCAAAAATATTATTCACCACTAGAATTTGGCGAATTGCGTAAAATTGCCATGTCTAAAGGGTTCTCTCATTGTGAAGCAGGACCATTAGTGCGAAGCAGTTATCATGCAGATGAACAAGTAAATGCAGCGGCAAAAGAAAAACAACGTCTTGGTGATGAGCAATTAGCTCACGCAACGAGTTAATGGGGTGTGAAGTCATGATTACAATCGATCAATGGGATTATGAAATTCTGACAGATTACCGAGAAGCTTATCAAGAAGAAGCTTTCCAAGAGCGCTATAGCGAAATTTTAAACAAGTATGATTACATTCTAGGAGACTGGGGATATGGTCAACTTCGTTTAAAAGGTTTTTTTGATGATAAAAATCAAAAGGCAACATATGATACAAAAGTCAGTACCTTACAAGATTATTTATATGAGTATTGCAATTTCGGATGCGCCTATTTTATCTTAAAGAAATTTGGACCTGCAAAACCAGTTGAAGTGATAACTGAAGCAGAGGAAATACCTCAAGAAGAAAACCTCGTTTTGGATGAGCAATCATCCTAACCGAGGTTTTTTGCCTGTTTATGAAGGTGAACATCTTTTGTGTATGACCTTACCTTTAAGAAACCTTACACCTAAAATGTCTAATGAAACTAATCAATCTATTTAACTGGTCATGGTATTTTAAGTGCTTAAAAGATAAGTAGGAATAAAATCTTAACTTATATGAGTATGACTTCATGAAGCTATTGTTGTTTTCTGAGATTTTTTACTCGTAAATAGTTTTTTTTCAGACGTCGAGGCATATTTTTTACACGACAGAACAGTAAATTCACACGTGAACTCTGAAAAGTGCGATTGAGCTTTTTCCTGATAGCTGTTAATTTGTAAAAATACAGAAAATCGCAAAAAGGTGATGAACGACATCACCAAGCCACGTCGCTCAACACCCTTTATTTATTCAATCTTATGGTAAGCGGGTTTCGTAATCAAAGTAATGAACCTGTATTAGCCTATTAATTCTTGTAAATAATCACGTAGTTCGGAAGCTTCTTCTTCATTGCGATTATATACATGTTCTAAATAACCTTCTTCAAGTAGATCGTCTGGACCTAAAATCGCAAAACGATTATATTGAATGTCCATGACAAGTACTTTTCCAAAGAATCGATTACTTTGCATAATTGCCAAGTCATATCGCTGGGACTCGCCAGTGAAACTAACAAATCGTGTTTTTGTATCCTCTACATCATCGTATAAGAAAAATCGTTCCATTTTACAGTTCCCCTTCCACTTCTAGCAATTATGGTACTATAGGAGGGAAAAGACAATCAACTAAGAATTAATTAAGTGAGGGATTTTTATGTATTTTGTTGACCGTAAAAAAATTAGTGTAACATTAACGTATATGAGATCAATTGTACAACTAGTCGAGACATCGTCAGATAATATATCGAATGATCTTGAAAAATTGGCCTTAGAAAGAATGGCACAAAATATTATCGAATCCATGATTGATGTAGGAAATTCAATGATTGATGGTTTTATTATGCGTGATCCAGGAAGTTATGAAGACATTATCGACATTTTAACTGATGAAAAAGTAATTTCACCGGATATGGATAACCCCTTAAAAGAAGTAATTGGACTTCGTAAAATGCTTGTAAGAGATTTTATGAGTGTGGATCATCTTATCGTAGCAAATACATTAAAATTAAATTTAGACGCGTTGAGGGAATTCCCAAGTCGCATTGAACACTATTTGACTCACGAGCTTGGACCAGTTTCTGCATTTTTACCGGAGGAACAAGAATGAAAGCGTATAAATGTTATTGCATTGATTTAGATGGAACGGTATATCGGGGCAACGAATCCATTAATGAAACAGTAGACTTTATTGATCGTTTGCAAAAACAAGGCATTGAACCTTTTTTTGTCACGAATAATGCTTCCCAAACACCGGATCAAGTGATTTCGAAACTACTGAAATTTGGAATAAAAGCAAAACGAAATCATATTATGACCTCGGCGATGGCAGCAGCTAAATATATTAAATTTCATTATCCTGATAAATCGGTTTCGATGATAGGAGAAAGTGGATTAAAAGAAGCTCTAATTGAAAATGATGTGAGTGTTGTTCCGTCTTCTCAAGAAGTATTTGTGATAGGACTTGACCGAAGCATTACTTACGAAAAAATTGCACAAGCTTGTTTGGATATACGCAGTGGTGCCATATTTATCTCAACAAATAGTGACCGAGCTTTTCCAACTGAAAGAGGGCTTTTCCCAGGAAATGGTGCATATACAGCTCTAATTCAGACTTCTACAGGTGTGGAACCTATATTTATGGGGAAACCAGAAGGACATATGCTTGAAATTATCCAACGTGACCATCAATTTCTAAAAGAAGAAATGGTGATGATAGGAGATAATTATGATACAGATATTATGGCAGGTATTAAATTTGGAATCGATACCATTCATGTGAATACAGGTGTGACTTCAACGGATGATGTGTTATTAAAGTCTACTAAACCTAGTTTTACGATTGAAAATCTTGAGGCATGGAAATAAAAAAGAGCTGCATTTTCGCAGCTCTTCCTTTTTAAAAAAGTGGATTTTCATCTATATATTCATAAATCTTTTTCGTTAGTTCATCGGGAGAATCGGCTTCGACCACATCACCATTTACAACTGCAAAAAAAGACTCTGCACATTTTGTACAATAACTTAAACACCCGTATTCTAGAACGTCTAAATTGGGGTCGCGCTCTAAAGCTTCAAATGTCTTTTGCGATCCATTTGCCAAATTACTGACACAAAATTCTACCATTGGATTCACGTTCTTCACCTCGCTACAACAAAATGTTACTCTTTATTTATTCGCTCGTCAATTCGAGTGACTTATTGTGAAAGTTCTCACAATGATTTATACTAACTACGTAAAGAAAGACTGTATTTAAAGGGAGATTTTTATGAAAAACTTAGTATTGCTTGGTGGAGGATACGGCAACATGCGTGTATTACTTCGTTTATTGCCAAATAATTTACCGGAAGATGTACAAATTATATTAGTTGATCGAACGCCCTTCCATAGTTTGAAAACGGAGTTTTATGCTTTAGCATCAGGAACTGTTCCGGATCAAGAAGTGCGTGTATCATATCCTGAGCACGAACGTTTAAAAATGGTTTTTGGAGAAGTTGTTGAAATTAATCGTGAAGAAAAAACGGTGTTATTATCAGACGACACAAGAATTCATTATGATGATGTTGTTATTGGCTTAGGTTGTGAGGATAAATATCATGGTGTACCAGGTGCAGATGAATTTACTTACAGCATTCAAACGATAGGTCGTTCGCGTGAAACGTACAACAAACTTTGTGGATTACCAGCTGGGTCAGTTGTCGGAATTGTAGGTGCAGGATTAAGTGGAATTGAACTTGCAAGTGAACTGCGAGAGTCACGACCGGATTTAGGAATCAAGTTATTTGACCGTAGTCCAAGAATCTTAAGAGACTTTCCTGAACGCTTAAGTAATTACGTAACAAAATGGTTTAATACGCACAATGTAGATGTTGTCAGCAACTCGAACATTACAAAAGTGGAGCCTAATGTGTTACATAATCATGAAGAGACTATTGAAGTAGATGCTGTCGTGTGGACAGCAGGAATCCAACCAGTTGCACCCGTACGTAACATGAAGACAGAGACGGACTCTATTGGTCGTGTGGTATTATCACAATACCATCACTTGCCTGAAGATCAATCGGTTTATGTTGTTGGTGACTGTGCCGCTTTACCTTTTGCGCCAAGCGCACAAGTTGCGGAAGAACAAGCTGAACAAATTGTTCAAGTGCTCCAAGCGAGATGGAAGGGCAAAGAACTTCCTGAAAAAATGCCTGAGTTAAAACTGAAAGGTTTCTTAGGTTCTTTAGGAAAAAAACAAGGTTTTGCTTATTTAGCAGATCGAACAGTTACTGGACGATTGGCTCGTTTATTAAAGTCTGGTGTCTTATGGATGTACAAGTGGCATAACGGATGAGAAATTGAAAGAGACCTAGAAGGAGACACTCCTCTAGGTCTTCTATTAGTAGCTTTATGAAGCTGTAAATCCATACTTTTCAAGTTCAGCGAATACAGGTGTCAATTGAATGTATCCTTCTCCAATTACTTCTCCCTCAATTAAAACGAGTGGAAAGAAGAATTCGTCTTCTAAAATTCGATTAGCCAAATCTTGATGACGCTTATTCTCAATTGGTTTTTCAATATCGATATATGTAATTTCGTAAGGATGGTTTGGGTATTTGCGGTGGATTGCAGCTTGCAACCATTCGTACGTATCTTTTGATGTTGGGGCATTTACACAACTTGCACACACAACATCCGCTCCAAAGATTTCAATTGATAAGATTTTATTGTCCATGGTATTTATTCCCCTTTCGTAGGTACTGATGGATTTTTTCATCTCTTCACATTATAATAATTATAAGGAAAGGAGTCGAAAAAAATGACTGAAACAATGATGACTGAACAAGTTCAAGAAGTACTAGATAAATTACGTCCATTCTTACTCCGTGATGGAGGAGACTGTGAGCTTGTTGATATCGAAGAAGGCATTGTAAAACTTCGTCTTCTTGGTGCTTGTGGAAGCTGTCCAAGTTCTACCATTACACTAAAAGCAGGAATCGAACGTGCACTATTAGAAGAAGTTCCAGGTGTAGTTGAAGTTGAACAAGTATTTTAAACAATAAGGGGCCTAATTAGGCTTCTTTTTTTGTTTAACCCAACTTCTATTATACTAAATAAAAAACGAATAAAGGCAATAAGATAAAGTTGTTGTTCTTGTATGTCGCGTGCCAAAATTGTTATGATAATATCTAGAAGGAAGGTGTAACGGATGACACAAATTGTCGTATTATCAGAAGCTGCAGCTTACCAAGTGAAAGAAATGATGGCTCACAATGAGGAACAGGGCGCATTTTTACGCGTAGCCGTTCATGGCGGCGGCTGTAGTGGTTTATCATATGGAATGGGCTTTGAACATGAAGCAAAAGAAACTGATACACAATTAGAGCAACATGGTCTAACGATTTTGATCTCAGATGAAGATAAAGCGATCATTAATGGAACAGTCATTGATTATAAACAATCCTTAATGGGTGGCGGTTTTACCATTGAAAATCCGAATGCTATTGCTTCTTGTGGGTGTGGATCATCATTTACAACAGCAACTAAAAAAGGAACTCCAGAGAATTGTTAAGACCGAATCTACTTCGGTCTTTTTTTCTGTAAATTCAAACCTTTTATAGTTGTCAAGATTTTATTGAAATCGGTACATAAAAGGGATATTATAGAGAATAGTACGTTTGTCGAATAAACAAACAAATTCACTTTAGTTTAAGAAATTTTTGAAGATACATCTTTTTCTTTAACTTAAGAAGTAGATATAAAACTAATAAAAGGTGGTTTCAATCTTGGTGAAAAGACCAACAATTTTAGTATTAGGTGCAGGGTATGGTGGTTTATCAACAGTTGTGAATTTGCAAAAAAACATTGGTTCAGATGTTGCTGATATCACATTAATTAATCAAAACGATTATCATTATGAATCAACATGGTTACATGAGGCTTCTGCTGGTACATTACGTCCAGACCAAGTACGTTTTGACATAGCAGATGTACTTAAATCAGATAAAGTTAAGTTTGTTAAAGCGTCAGTAGAAGGCATTGATATTGCGAGTAAAAAAGTAACAACGGATAATGGTATATTTACTTATGATTATTTAGTAATCGGTCTTGGATTTGAAGGCGAAACTTTCGGAATTCCTGGTTTAGACAAATATGCTTTATCAATTGCTAACGTAAAAGCAGCACGCCAAATTAGAGAACACATAGAATATCAATTTGCTACATGGTCTATGGAAGATGTTAAAAATGATAGCCGTTTAACAATAGTTGTAGGTGGGGCTGGATTCACTGGAATTGAATTCTTAGGTGAATTAGGGAACCGAGTGCCTGAACTGTGTAAAGAATTTGATGTACCTCAAGAAAAAGTACGAATTCTTTGTGTAGAAGCTGCTCCAATGGTTTTACCTGGATTTGATCCGGAATTAGTTGAATACGCAGTTGGACATCTACAAGCTAAAGGGATTGAATTTTCAATTGGTACACCTGTAGTTGAAGCAACTCCAGAAGGGGTTAAAATCAAAAAAGGTGAAGACGAGTTTGAATTTGTGAATGCTGGGACAGTCGTTTGGGCGGCAGGCGTTCGTGGGAATCGTTTAATCGAACAAACAGGAATTGAAAATATGCGTGCTCGCGTTAAAGTGGAGAAAGATATGCGCGCTCCTGGTCACAACGACGTATTTATTGTAGGTGACTGTGCACTATTGATTAATGAAGAAGTAAATCGTCCATATCCACCAACTGCTCAAATTGCTATGCAGCAAGGTGTGACTGTAGCGAAAAACTTGATCGCATTAATTAATGGAGAAGAAACTGAAACATTCGTACCTGATTTAAAAGGTAGTGTATGCTCTCTTGGTGAAGATGATGCAATTGGAGTCGTTTTTGGCAAAAAAGTAACAGGTTCTAAAGCATCGTTTATGAAGAAAATGATTGATAACCGTGCTCTTTATATGTTAGGTGGACCTTCACTTGTCGTGAAAAAAGGAAAATTTAACGTTCTATAATTGTTTACAAATAGATCATGTCCCACCCATTCATTTGAGGTGGGATTTTTTTATTGGCTCATGAAACATGCCTATTTAATTGATTTAATTTCATTCCAAAGGTTTACTTGAGGAGAATATAAACCATTCCAGTTCATCTGATTGCTTTGTTGAACGATTTATCCGAACGCGCCTCGGTGTGTTCCGGAACCATCAGTGAAGTGCCACTGCCTTCTGATAAAACTAATGAAATGGGTACAACAATAATAAGTCAAACTGTTTAATTAATTATTAGACTTATTATTGAGAGCTATTGAACTACACAAGCACTAAGTTGTTTTTATAAAAGAGTTAGAAATACTGAGGATAATGTAGAAAACAAGAGAAAAAGGCATATGTATTCGTTTACATTACCCAGTTTTTAAGTTTACAGAAAATTTAGTATATGTTATATTATCTGAAAATTAAGAAATAAAAGGAGGTCGTTAACATGACATCTTATAAAAATACTACTCAAACAAACCAGTGTCCTTATTGTAATGGCAACGGATATTTTCAATTACGTTTAGGTGGTTCTGAAACATGTTCTTGTTGCTCAGGGTCTGGAAAAAAATAAATGATCTAAAGAGAACTTTTCGTGGGAACGTGAAAAGTTCTCTTTTTATGTGTCTAGCTCCCATGAAGGGATAATCCCACTGTGACAACTGGCCAATAGAAGCGATTTGCGTGAGAGCAGTTCGAATATCTGAGGTAAGTACTCTATATCTCTAAAGGCTTGAATTAGCTACAATTTAAAGCGTAATTTGTTACATTATGTTGAACGACACAGATCTTCATTGAAAGGAACATACCAATCATGTAAACTGTTGAAAGGAAGCATGGAGGGAAGAATCAAATGGACGGAAATTTTACACTTGTAACAGTTATGTTATCAGTATTAATATTTTTAGTAATGTTTTTTGGAATTGGATTTTTACTCAATATGTTATTGCGCATGACTTGGTTAATGGCAATTGTTTATCCAATTGTAGTTATATTAATTATCGATGAAGTTGATTTCTTTGATTATTTCACAACACCTATAATGGCGTTTCAAGCACTTGGAAACAAATTAATGGCACTTCATCCAGCGGATATAATAGTCTTATCCAGTGGTTTAGTTGGAGCCATTATTTCTGGGATTGTCATTAAAATGTTACGCAAAAATGGCTATCAAATGTTTTAACCAAAAAGCAGTGAACCTCTTATCATCAGAGGTTCACTGCTTTTAAAAATTTAAACAAGATAAATGATTAAAGAAATAGCAATCCCCGTTAATGCCCCCATTAGGACTTCACTTGGTTTGTGTCCTAGTAACGTTTTAAGTTCTTTGATTTTTTCATCATTTTTCTTCTGGGTCCACCCCTTCGATTGATGAACAAAGGTCTGAAAATCACTACGCATTTGATTAATCATGATGGCTTGCTGACCGGCTTGAAAACGTACACCTGTTGCATCAAACATGACAATGATGGCGAAAGTTGCAGATACAGCAAAAAGGGGAGATCCAAGTCCTGTTTCAAAGGCAATCGCAGTTGTAAGCGCGGTCACAGCAGCTGAGTGAGAACTAGGCATACCACCAGTGGATGTGAAGAGTCTCCAATCAAGTTTCCCCGTTACTAAGTAAGCAATAGGAATTTTAATAAATTGAGCAAATATAATTCCAAATAATGCAGCAAGGAGTGGAATATTTGTAAGAATATCCATTGGCTAACCACCCTTTCAATTTCTAGAAATAGGAACGTGAGTTGTCTACTTTGAACTTCTAGCATATGTGTCTATTATCTATATTGATAAGATGCAAGAGTCGAGTTAAAATGACAAATTTCGCTTTTCATTAGTATACCACACCGAAAAAAGACAAAAACTCATTATTAACTATGTTTCTTGATAATTCGAAAAGCGTAACATATTCAGATATAATAAGACTCGTATGTAGATAAATGGAGGGATTTAAATGAAACTAGATGTTGCAGAAGTTAATTTTAATCACGTTCAAACTGAAGTATTAATCGTAGGAACTTTTAAGCATCCTGAGAATACCCAAGGATGGTCAGAACTTACTTCTTTTTATGGAGAAACATTAGAGAAGTGGTTAACCACTGGAGATATTTCATGTGATCGCAAAAAATTATCCAAAATTCCAATGCTTCAAGATGGAAAACTTAGACGTATATTCTTTGTCGGTCTAGGCGACCGCAAAACATTAAATCAAGATGAATTACGCGATATTTTTGGAACAGTTGGAAAAGAGCTTGTTTCGTCAAAAACAACGAATGTTTCCATTTGGTTAGATTCGTTTACGAACAGTGACATTGAAATTGAAGACGCGACTTATTTAGCTGCTGAAGGAATTGGCATGGGCCTTTATCAAGTTCCTACCTATAAAACATCTTCTAATGTGGTAGATTATTACTTGGATTATGTAGAGTTGTTAACAAATTCAGATGAGCAGGAAACCCTAGCTTCTTTTGAAGTAGGTCAAATATATGCGGAAGCAGTAAATGAAGCTCGAACACTTGTAAATATGCCTTCTAATGTTTTAACAGCTACGAAAATGGCAGAATATGCTAGAGAACTTGCAGATACTTATGACTTTGAGTATGAAGAATTGGGCAAGGCAGAAATGGAAGAACTAGGAATGGGTGCGATTTTGGCAGTCAATCAAGGTTCAACAGAAGAACCAAGACTAATGGTCATCAAATACCGTGCAAAAGATGATTGGAACAATGTTCTTGGATTAGTTGGCAAAGGAATTACCTATGACACTGGAGGGTATTCTATTAAGCCGAAAGACGGATTAGTTGGCATGAAGGGAGATATGGGGGGAGCAGCAGCTGTTTTAGGAGCAATGCGCATAATTGGAGAAACACGACCAAATCAAAACGTAATTGCTGTCATCGCCTCTACAGATAATATGATTTCTGGTAATGCATTTAAACCAGATGATGTCATCACCTCCTTAAGTGGAAAAACGATTGAAATTTTAAATACAGACGCAGAAGGTCGATTAGTTTTAGCTGATTCCGTCACGTATGCAAAACAACAAGGCGCTAACTATATCGTGGATGTAGCAACGCTAACAGGTGGAGTTATTATCGCGCTAGGGATGGATAAGACGGGAGCCCTAACTAACGATGAAGCGTTCTTTGAAACATTTTTAGAAGCATCTGTAGAAACGGGAGAGTTTGTATGGCGTTTACCGCTAACTGAAAATGATAAAAAGCGCATTCGTAAAAGTGACGTAGCTGATTTGAATAATTCACCAGGTCGTGATGGACATATGATTTTTGGTGGTGGCTTTGTTGGTGAATTTGTCGATCAGACACCTTGGATTCACTTAGATATCGCTGGCACTTCTGGTGCGACTTCTGCGTATGATTTAGGTCCAAAAGGTGGAACGGGTGCAATGGTGCGTTCACTTGCTATATTAGTTGAGCGTATGAGTCTGAATGAAACGGAAAATTAAAATTTTATTGATGGACTTATCAGATGATAACGAATAGAGTAACACGGTTTCAAATCGATTTGCTCCTCTATACACTGCTAATAGGCTTTGTGCATATATCAGTCGTTCTTTTTCTCATACATTGAGTAGAGAAGGAGGAGAGACATGAATCAGTATCGCCCATATCGTCATTTTAGAGGTGGAATTGGAAGAGGGTTTGGCAATATAAGTACCCCATTTCTTGGTGGATTTCTTGGTAGTTTATTAGGGCAATCACTATATGGTTATGGGTACCGTCAACCTTATCCATACTACCCGTATTACCCTTACTACCCGTATTACCCATATTATCCATATGACCAGTATCAGTACTATCCATATGGATATTAAACCTTCATTATTTGATATAAATTAAAAAACGCTTATGCTTTTCACCTTATCGGTAAAGAGCATAAGCATTTTATTGTTGTTGATGTTGTTTTTTGCGTTCCGCTACAACAGGAGCGAGTTCATCAATAACTGATTTATCCCATAGCTTAACTCCGGTTAAGTAGGAAGCGCGACCGATTACATGGCCACCAACAGGTCCAGTAATATATAAAAATACAATTCCTAATATAATCCGAGTGTTAACGTGTCCTTCTATTAACCAAAAGTGAAGAAATACCCCAAGTAATATAAACATAACTCCGAGCGTAGCACTTTTAGAAGCGGCATGTGTGCGTGAATATACATCGGGCAAGCGAATTAATCCAAGTGCGGTCACGAGTATAAAAATAACTCCAAAGATGATAGTTGACACTACTAAGATATTAGCTAAGATCGTTGTCACGTTGGATAATCTCTCCTTTCTCTAAAAACTTAGCGAAAGCCACTGTGCCAATAAACGCTAATATTGCAAGTAATAAAATAATCTCTAAGAAATAGCTAGTATCGGCTAAAATTGAAATAAGCGCAATTATGCATATGAGAGCAACTCCTATGGCATCCAGTGCAACTATTCGATCAGGAATCGAAGGCCCAATAATTAGTCTGTATACAAATGCTAACATGGACAGGCTAATTAAGATGACCATACTCCAAAAGAATATCATCATAAGCGACTCACCTCCTGAATGGCTTTCTCAAAAGTATTCCTAATTGAATCTCGTGCTTCATCCGCATCAGTATAGTGCAAGGCATGAATATAAAGCGTTTTTGAATCTTCAGAGATGTCAATAACCAATGTACCTGGAGTTAATGTTATTAAACTGGATAATAAAGTAATTTCCCAATCCTTTTCTAATACAGTAGGTAGTGCAAAAATACCAGGCTTAATGGGCATTTTTGGCTGAATGATTAAGAAAAGCACTTGAATATTCGCTAAAATTAACTCTTTGAAAAATAACATAAATAATTTGATTACTGCCCATACACGATGCATATAAAAACGACCTGGTAAAAAATCTTTCATGATCCAAATCATCAGAATTCCTAATAAAAATCCAACAATAAATGTAGAGGTGTTAAAGGTAGCGCTTAAAAACATCCATAGAAAAGCAATAAAGAAATTCAACAGTAATTGAAAAGCCACATTAAGCACCTCCTAAGACAGCTTTAATATAGTGTGAAGGATTTAACATCGTCGTTGCTGCATCCTCCATATATGGAACTAACCATTCAGATCCAATTCCATAAACAACACTTATGCCAACTAATACGAGTGCTGGAAGAAACAAACCATGATAGTGCTTCTTCGAAATTGGAGTAATCTCCACAGGTGTACCCCAGAACGCATAAATGAAGATACGGATCACTGAAAGTAAAACCACTAGACTTGATCCTAATATTAAAATACTGCCCCATAAATTGCCTTCTTCAAATCCGCCTTGAACAATAAGAAGTTTTCCAATGAATCCACTTAAAGGCGGAATTCCAGCTAAGCCAAAAGCCGCAATTAAATAGGTCCAACCAAGCATGGGGTAGGTTTTAATTAATCCGCCCATTTTTCGCAAATTAGAGGTACCAGTGATAGCAATGATCACACCGATTAAAAGAAATAGCGCGCCTTTAATCAAAATATCATGGATCAAATAAAACACAGATCCCATTAGCGCTGCAGTATTCATTTGAGATGCCCCAAATAAAATCACGCCTACTGCAATAATGATGTTGTAAATAATGATTTTCTTTACATCAAAATAGGCTAATGCCCCAATGCTCCCAGAAATAATCGTTAAGATTGATAGGATCATTAATAATTCATGTGTAAAACTTTGATCGAGAGTAAAAAAGAGTGTATATGTACGCATGATGGCATATACTCCAACTTTTGTAAGCAATGCTCCAAATAAAGCTAAGACAGGTATTGGTGGTGCAGCGTAGGAACTTGGCAACCAAAAATAAAGAGGGAAGATGGCTCCTTTTAACCCAAACACCATTAAAAATAACACTGCAATGACTGTAATGATTCCAGGTTGATTCACTTGAGCAATCTTCACTGCAATATCAGCCATGTTTAGTGTACCAATAACTGAATACAAATAAGCAACTGTCACAACAAATAATGCTGAAGATATCACGTTCACTAAAATGTACTTGATTGACTCGCGTAATTGCACTTTCTCGCCACCAAGGACAATTAATAAGTAAGAAGACATTAGCAATACTTCAAAGAATACGAACATGTTAAAAATATCGCCAGTTGTAAATGCCCCATTGACACCCGTCAACATAAATAAGATGGCAGGATAATAGAAGAAGGACTCTCGTTCTTTATCAATAGATGTAAAACTATACCAAACAACAATAATGGCGATCAGTGTTGAAGACAATACAAGCAAAACAGATAACATATCAGAAACCATTGAAATTCCAAAAGGTGCTGGCCAGCTACCTAGTGTTATCGCTTGTATGCCGTCAGATTTCACCTTGATTAATAAAAAACTCGAGGCGATTAGTGTAGTAAGAAGTGCAATTAAAGCCCCAACTCGTTGTAAATAGCGTCTTTTCGGAAACAACATTAAGATCATTGCAAAGAAAAAAGGAAGCAAGATGGGGAACAAAAGTAAATTAATCATTCTCTTCAGTTCCTCTCATTAAATTCATATTATCAGTTTCAAGTTCTTGATAAGAGCGATAAGCAACCACCAAGAAAAAGGCCGTCACACCGAAGCTTATAACAATCGCAGTTAAGATGAGCGCTTGTGGCAATGGATCTGCATAATCAGTCACGCCGTAAGAAACGATAGGCGGTGCAGAGCCATCGAGTCCGCCCATAGTTAAGATGAGTAAATGTGCTCCATGACTCAAAAGTCCAGTCCCAATAATAATACGAAGTAAACTCTTTGAAAGCATTAAATATACTGCTGCCATAAACAGAAAACCAATAACAAAAGACATTACGATTTCCATTATTCATCAGCTCCAATCGATTGGATAATGGTCATCGTGACACCAACGACAACTAAATAAACCCCTGTATCAAATAACATAGCAGTATGTAAAGATTGATCTCCTAAAAGAGGTAGATCAAAATGGTCAAAAGCATGTGTGAAAAATGGAACATTAAAGAAAATAGAGCCTGCAGCTGTACTTACCGCTAAAAGAAGCCCAACTGCAGTCATTACCGTATAATTAATTGGAAAACAATTCATGACGGTTTTTAAATCAAAAGCGAGGAGTAACAAAACAATCCCAGTCGCAGTTAGTAAGCCGCCAACAAAACCGCCACCGGGCGTGTAGTGTCCAGCAAAAAAGATGTGAATCGAGAAAAGAAAAATGATAAAGAAAATGATTTTAGTCGTAGTTTGTAAAATGACATCATTTGTTTTCAATTCGATTCACCTCTTTCTTTTTTGTTAAACGTAGGTTAATCATTCCGATGATTCCTAGGGATGCAATAGCAAGTACCGCAATTTCAAACAACGTATCAAATCCTCGATAGTCAACTAAAATGACATTGACTATATTTCCTCCACCCGCTTCTGTATAAACAGTCTCTTCATAGTAAGAAGAGATTGAAGGAATCAGTTTCTGAGAATGAGCAGAAAGAGCAATAATCGTTACAGTTGCGCCCACTCCAAAAGCAATTAGTGCATTTCCTAAACGGAATCGAATCCGATTTTCATGTCGGTTTAACTTAGGTAAGTGATAAAATGCAAGTAAAAATAACGCGACAGAAATCGTTTCAATAACAAGTTGTGTTAAAGCTAAATCAGGAGCGTTAAAAATAACGAAGAATAACGCGACCGTATAACCGACTGCACCCAACGCAATGATTGATGTTAAACGTGATTTAGCAAGTAAGATGGTCATTGTTCCCGCAATTAAAACGAGGGCAATAATGAGTTCATAAAAACGAATGGGTGTTAATAAAACGAAGCTCACATCAAAAGCATTTTTAAGGAAAACCGTACTAATGGTTAAAAGGATTATCCCCGTAAACATATAAACTAAATACGAACGCATATAGCCAGTCATATAGATTCTAGAGAAACGGTTTGTCCCTACTTCACTTAAAAACATCAAACTGTCATACAGTCGGTTCAGTGTGAACCCATTTGGGAATTTATCATAGAGTGGCTGCCACTTAGACAAACTCCAATATAATATAATCCCGATAATGATAATCCCAAAAGTCATGAATAACTCAGGAGTAAGGCCATGCCAAGCCGAAATGTGTATGTCGATATCATGTGGTGTTGAATACAAATAAGGTTGGATTGCCAAAACGGCAGGCTTAACAAGCATATCTCCAATGACATTTGGAATGAAGAAAATTACAGTTACAAGAGTTCCTAAAATAGCAGGGGATATAAGCATTCCTATAGGAGCTTCATGTGCTTGTTTTGGTAACAAGTCTGGTTGGTGTTTCCCAGCAAAAGTACGGAAAACAAAGTAAAAACTATAAATAAAAGTAAATACACTTGCAATCCAAGCGATGATAGGAAACAAAATTCCCCAAGTATCAAATGCAAATAAATTAAATTCTGAAATTGATAGCATTCCAGTTAAAAACATCTCTTTACTCAAAAATCCATTGAATGGAGGAAGTCCTGCCATGGAAAAACCACCAATTAGTGCGATGGTAAAACTAATTGGCATTAAACTCATGAGTCCCCCAAGCTTACGAATATCACGAGTGCCTGTTTCATGATCAACAATTCCAGCAATCATAAATAAACTACCTTTAAAAGTTGCGTGATTAACTAAGTGGAAAATAGCGGCGAAAGCAGCATATTTAAAAATTGAATGATCTTCAATTCCGGTATGGAATGAAATCGCTCCAGCCCCGAGGAGAGACATGATTAAGCCAAGTTGACTTACAGTTGAAAAGGCCAAAATTCCTTTTAAATCTGTTTGTTTTAAAGCGAAAAATGAACCCCATAGTAGGGTTAATAAACCAGTACCTGTAACAAGCCAAATCCACCATTCTGAACTTGCGTATAATGGCGTAAAGCGTGCAACTAAATAAAGACCTGCTTTAACCATGGTTGCAGAATGTAAGTAAGCACTAACTGGAGTAGGAGCTTCCATCGCATCAGGTAGCCAAATGTAAAAGGGAAACTGAGCAGATTTTGTGAAAGCACCAAACAAAATTAGGACGAGTGACCAGACAAACAATTCGTGATGGGCCAATTCAGGTGCTTGTACGATTAATTCTCGAATTGAGTATGTATCTCCCATAATTGAGAGCAGTACAAATCCACCTAGCATCATTAATCCACCAAACACGGTGATCATCATTGATTTTAACGCGCCAAATCGAGAACGATCTCGCTTATACCAATACCCAATTAATAAGAAAGAAGAAATTGAAGTTAATTCCCAGAAAAAATATAAACTAATCATATGATCGGATTGTACGACTCCGAGCATGGCGGTCATGAAAAGTAATAAGTACACGTAAAAATTATGCAATTGTTCGCGTGTCTTATCTAAGTAAAAAATGGAGTAGAGAACGACGAGTGCTCCAATTCCAGTGATGAGTAGAGTGAATAATAAACTCAATCCATCTATGTACGAAATAAACGAAATCCCTAATGATGGCACCCACTCAAAAGAAGAGGATGCAGATTCACCTTTTTGAACCATTGGTAAGAATGTCGTATAAATACCAAATAATACGACCGGAACGGCTAAGACAAACCAGCCGGTGTGAATGCCACTAATTTTTTTATATAAAAAAGGGACTAAGAGAGCAGCGAACATTGGGATGAAAATAAAAAATACAAAAGACAAGTTAATCCTCCTTTTTCGAAAAAATCACAATTTCTTCATCATAAACTCAATTATAGCTTAGATATCATGTGATTGCATGGGTTACTGTTTCCAACAGTGGTAGTTGAATCCAAAATGTTCTACCTAATAATAAATAGGAAGAAACCATAGGAGTTTAAAGAAAATTGTCACTAAATTTTCACCTTTTTGAAGATGAAAAAACGCTTCTTTTAAAAAAGAAACGCTTTGTTTGTTGACAAACAATAAAATTATTGAAAATAGATGTGTGAGATTGAACAAGAGATTATACAAGAAAATGTTGATTTAGTTTGAGATGAGTAACCGCAGGAAAGAGATTGGTCGAATGGCCAATACCTTTGCGACGAGTAACCGCAGGAAAGAGATTGGTCGAATGGCCAATACCTTTGCGACGAGTAACCGCAGGAAAGAGATTGGTCGAATGACCAATACCTTTGCGACGAGTAACCGCAGGAAAGAGATTGGTCGAATGACCAATACCTTTGCGACGAGTAACCGCAGGAGCAGATGTTTTAGCCAC